>CALKPY010000011.1 GCA_937991435.1 uncultured Acidimicrobiales bacterium | reverse complement strand
GCCACTCGGAACCGGATGGGTCAGCCAGTTGATCCCTGGTTCGATGCAAGCACCCGCGTACGGATCCTGGATCGTTGACCTCGGCCTGTTCAGCGAAGAGCTTGGCACTTTCGGCGACGGGGGTTCACCCTTGGTGGTGCTGCACGGAACCACTCAACCAGAGTCGATCGGCACACGGGTCTCAAGCGGCGCTTTGCGTCTTACCAACGAGGCACTTGACGAACTCACGGCAATCGACGGTCTGATCGGAGCTCCGGTTCTTATGCACGACGGCAACCACCTACGAACAGGTCGCCCACCGCTGTTGACACCAATGCGGCTCGCGAGCACCACCGCATGGTCGCCCGACGCCGCACCCCTCGTACCCAACCCGCTGTAGCGGGGCCCGATCACATTGACCGCTAGAGCGAACCTCGCTGGGGCGGTCAGCTGTATCGGATCTCGCTGGGGCGAGAGGTGTCACCCCCGGCGACGACGTCGCAACTTTGCGCAAGGTCGGCGAGATATTCGTCGGTGACCTCAGCGTGTATCGGTGACAACATCAGATGCAACGCGGGCGGCTCGGTCGTGAAAGCAGAGACCCAACCACGCCGATACATCTGGCGGTAGATCGCGTGGGCGTCGAGTTCGGTGTGTCGAAACGCGACAATGCCAAGCTGAGGTTCGCCGAGCACCTCGAAGCCAAGATTCGCCACGCCAACTTCGACGGCCTCTCGGGCATTGGTCACCAGACGATGCTTGGCCCGGTAGCCGGCAACACCCAGGTGATTCATGACAGCCCACGCCGCAGAAATCGCCCCACCCGGTCGCGTGCCTGCCAGCGTCGGTGTGACCATGCGACCGCCCGGCCAGTCATCACAATCAAACATCATGTGTTGTCGAAGCTGCTCAGAACGGAACAACACCGTCGACGCGCCCTTGGCGCAATAGCCGTACTTGTGCAGATCAGCCGACATCGACAACACACCGTCGACCTCGAAATCGAACGGCACAATGCCGGCTCCGTTCATGCGCACAAACGGAGCGATGTAGCCGCCAACGCAAGCATCGACGTGCATCCAGACACCGCGCTCGCGACACATCGCGGCGATCGACTCGATCGGGTCGATGAGCCCATACGGAAAGCTCGGCGCCGAACCAACAACCATCACGGTGGCATCGTCGACAACTGCTGCCATGGCATCGACATCGGCGAGGTAGCCGTCGCCGATCGCCACACGCCGTAACTCAATGTCCATCAACATTGCGGCCTTGTCAAACGCCGGATGAGCGCTATACGGAAGCACCAGATTCGCCGCGCCATTCTGCCCGCGAGCCCGCGCATAATCACGAGCGGCCTTGACCGCCATGGTGATCGAGTCGGTTCCGCCTGAGGTGATGTTGCCGACTGCTTCGGGTCCACCGTTCAGCAGCGAGAGGCCCATCGCCACGACTTCGGCTTCCATCTTGGCGAGCGATGGAAACGCGGCCGGGCCAAGCCCGTTCTCGGACATATAAAGCGAATAGGCCTCGCGCTGCACCTGGGCGACATCCTCGCCGGCATTGAACACATAGACCGACGTGCGACCGTCACGCCATCGGGCATCGCCATCACCGCGGCCGACCATCTCGGCGCGCAGGTCAGCCCAGTCGCGACCTTGGTCGGGCATTGGAACATGCGGTTGGTCAGCCATTAGCGCAGGTAACTCGATAACCCGCGGCGCAAGTAGCCACCGTGGCCGGCCGTGCCTGACCAGGTGCCATTGTCGACAACCACGCTTCCTCGGGAGATCACCGTCGAAACACCACCTTGCAGCTCGAAACCCTCGTAGGCCGAGTGGTCAAGATCCATGTGATGGGTCTCGGCACTGATCGTCGAGCTTGCGGCCGGGTCATAAATCACCACGTCGGCATCGGCACCGGGCACGATCGCCCCTTTGCGGGGATACAGACCGAACATGCGAGCGGGCGTCGTCGAACAGAGCTCGACCCATCTCGCCAACGTGATCTCCCCGGCGACGACACCTTGATAGAGCAGATCCATACGGTGCTCGATACCACCGAGGCCGTTCGGGATATTTCGAAAATCTCCGACACCCAGATCTTTGCCCTCGTTCATGCAGAACGGGCAATGATCGGTCGACACAACACTGAGCTGATTCAATCGCAAGCCCTGCCAAAGATCCGCGTGGTGATGCTCGTGCTTAGAGCGCAGCGGCGTCGAGCAGACATACGCCGCCCCGCCGAATCCTGGAGCACCGAGATGGTCTTCGAGATTCAGATACAGGTATTGCGGGCACGTTTCGGCGAACACGTTTGCGCCGTTGTTCTGCGCCCACGCAACCTGCTCAAGCGCGTGACTCGATGACAGGTGCACGATGTACAACGGCGCAGCGCCAACCCGCGCCAGCTGAATGGCACGATGCGTGGCTTCGGCTTCGAGCTCGGCTCGACGCACGTAGCCATGGTTGACCGGGTCGGTCTCGCCGCGAGCGATCGCCTGCTCGGCCAGCAAGTCGATAGCAATGCCGTTCTCAGCATGCATCATGATCATTGCCCCGTTGCCGGCGGCTTGTTGCATAGCGAGCAAGATCTGGCGGTCGTCACTGAGCAGCCGACCGGGATAGGCCATGAACAGCTTGAAGCTGGTGATGCCCTCGTCGACGAGCTTGTCCATTTCGCCCAGCGACTGGTCGTTGACACCGCCGAGCACCATGTGAAACGCGTAGTCGATCGCGCACTGACCATCGGCCTCGGCGAGACGAGCATCGAGCGACTCACGCACGTGCTCCCCCGCCATCTGTGTGGCGAAGTCGATCACCGTCGTGGTGCCACCCCACGCCGCAGCTCGCGTGCCCGACTCGAACGTGTCGGCGGTCATCAGATCACCCATTGGCATCTCAAGATGCGTGTGGCAATCAACACCGCCAGGAAGCACATACTTTGCCGATGCATCAATCACGCGATCAGCACCCCGCTCCGCGGCGCCAGCCAAGTCTGAACCTGGTTCAAGCACCGCCACGATGCGTTCACCGTCGAGCAACACCTCGGCCAGCGACTCACCCGTTGCCGAAAGCAACAACCCGCCCTTAATCAGCGTGGTCATAGCGCTGTGCTCACAGATCTACGCATCGTCGATGTCGCCAATAGCCGCGATCAACATGTCGAGCCCTTGGTCCATCTCGTCTTCGGTGATATTGAGCATGGGCGTCAGACGCAACACGTTGCCGTAGAGCCCACCTTTGCCAATGAGTAGCCCCCGTTCGCGTGTTGCTTCGAGCAACTTGAGCGATCGACCGGCATCAGGTTCGTTGCTGCCGACGTGCACTGTCTCAATGCCATGCATGAGCCCCTTGCCGCGCAACTCGGCGATCCACGGTGTGGCTTCGACAACGGGCTCGAGCCGTTCGGTCAGCTGACGACCGCGAGCGAGTGCATTGCCTTGAAGATCGTGCTCTTGCACCTGGCGCAACGTGGCCAGGCCGGCTGCGGTTGACAATGGGTTGCCGCCAAAGGTCGTAAAGGACACGCCATCAAGACAGTTCATGATGTCAGCCCGGGCAACGATGCCCGCCAACGTGATGCCATTGCCCACACCCTTGGCGAACGTCAACATGTCAGGCACGATTCCGTGTGCTTCGTAACCCCAGAAGTGCTCGCCGGTGCGACCCCACCCCGTCTGGACTTCATCGCTGACGAAAAGGATTTCCTTTTCGCTAAGCACCTTGTGCATCGCGCCAAAGAACCCGTTGGGCGGCGTGGCGAAGCCGCCGACACCTTGAATCGGTTCGGCGATCAGACATGCGACATCGCCAGCAGTCATCATGTCGAGTACCTGCACCAGGTCATCAACGCATGCTTGGGTAAACGCATCGTCTTCGAGTTCGGCGTACGGCGACCGGAGCTTGTACGGGCCCTGCACGAAGTTCACCGACAGACCCGACAGGCTCGATGTCGACCATCCTCGATGCGACGTGATCGCCTGCGCAGTCATCGATCGCCCGTGGTAGCTGTTGCGCATCGCGAGAATTTCGTTCGAACGCCGGTAGTTCGTAGCCAGCAATATCGCCGTGTCATTGGCTTCGGTGCCCGATGTGGTGAAGAAGACCCGGGCGTCAGGAATACCTGAGATCGACGCGATCTGTTCCGCGAGCTCGATCATCGGCTCACTGAGATACAGGGTCGAGGTGTGCATGACCTTGGCGGCCTGTGCCTGCACTGCGGCGACAACGTCGGGCTGCGAATGGCCGATCATCGTCGTCAAAATGCCACCGAACCAATCGAGCCAGCGGTTGCCCTCGATGTCGTAAACCCAGCTTCCTTCACCGCGGTCAATCGAAATTGGCTTCTCGTAAAACGGGGCAAGAAACGACGGAAGCACGGCGCGATAACGATCAGCAAGATCGGCATTGGTAGTCACCCGAGCAGCCTAGATGATCACCGAACTCTGACGGTTTGGCGCGGCGATGCGTTGCAGTCTCGACATCGCGATCATGCTCAGGTTGGACGAATCGTGAGCGCCGAGTAGCACATTTCATCACCAGTGCCATCGGCCCAGATGATCCATCCGACAGCCTCGTAAGGCGCACGCTCACGATTCCAGGAGCACTCGATGCGGATCGTGTCGCCCACATCGACTGGAATTTCCTCGATCGGTCGGAACCCGAACTGCCAATCAAATGACCAGTCAGGAATGTCGATCAACACAAGTTCGTCAGGCGTATCGGGGTGCAACGTCATGCGGTACGACAATCCGAGCTCGTGCATGTGTGGAGCTACCCACTCAATCACTCCGCCGCTTTGCGCCTCTACATCGCAAACCGATGTCGAGGTTCCGTCTGTCATGTCGGCGTAGTCGTCGGGAGTCTGCCCACAGTTCTCGAGCAAGCGAGTCGCGAGGTCGCCAATGATTGGCCCGTACAGGTCTTTTGCCCGTTGGACAGCGGCATCACGATCACACAACCGATGGGTGTCACCGCCGTAGCACGGCAACTCGGCCGGGGTCAGATACACATCGCTGCTCAGCGTCTTTAGCGAGCCACCTGCTTCAGCAATGACATCAGGGTCAGCGAGGTCGATTCGGAACTCACTAAGGTCGGCCGGCGCCGAACCGTCATAGTGATAATGGACCTGGATGATCAAAAAGTCGCCGGGTTGAAGCTCGATGCCGTAACCCTCTGGCTGGCGCGAAATCGACCCTCCGGGGGCCCAACCGCCGAGCCGGAATTGGTAGCCGCCGTCGCGAGTGTGTAGTCCAGTACCGCCATAGCACGGCCAGCCAGGCTGGCCGTCAGCATCACCCCAGAACTCGGCCTGGCCACGTAGCTCTTTCGAGGCAACATGGAAGATGCCATGGTGTACCACCTGGGTCTGGTCTGGTCGAAACTCGGTACCGACGATCCAGCTTGGCTCCTGAATTTCGGGTTCGAAGACTAGGCATCGATAGTCATCAACTTTCGATGGGTCTCCGGTGTATGGGCCACCGGCAGAAGTCATGGCAAGTTCGGGGTCTTCGAGGGTGAATATTGGAACCGATGACGTAATGGGCGTCTGCGGATCGACATCGAGTACTGCACCGCCGTCGGCCCAGGCCACGATCGCGTCGATCTGCCCAACCGTTAGCGATGTATCGCCGCGAAATGGCACCGAAAGGTCGGAAGCGGGCCACGGCGGCATTTCCTTTGCCGCGACGTAGGCGGCGATCAGCGGAGCATTGTCAACAGCGTCAGCAGCCACTTCGAGGGCGAAATGTTGGGAGCCCGCCGCGCCGGCCGCATGGCAGCGCGCACATGTGTTTTGCAGAATTGGCTGAATCCCTTCGGCGTACTCCGAGCTCCAAGGTTCTTCCGGTTCTTCAGGTTCTTCAGGTGTTGACTCTGAGGCGCCGGCGTCCGCCTCGACGCCGACTGCCGTCAGCTGGATCGACCCCTCGGGCACCACCCCATCGTCGAGGTCGCTGCGCTCATCAACATCACTGTCGGGATTAGCAAGCGTTGCGGTAGCTGTTGCGGGAACCGAAATCGCAACCTCTTCGGCGGCAAGCGGCCGAGTGTCACCGCCAGGGTCATCGCCTGCGCAGGAGACGATTAACGCGAATGTTGCCAGCAGGAGACCAATATTTCTCGTTCTGCGTTCCACAAGTGTGAATGATTACATATATCTGCACCGGGCGCTCCGGGCCCACCGACACCAATCTCGTAAGTCTTCTGCGACACTCGGCTTGTGGTTCAGTACGAAGACCTGGTCGATCCGGTAGATGGCACGCGTTGGCGCGTAGACAAAGACTTCATCAACTCAAACTGGACCTGCATCTGGGACGCGGGTTGCGCCGGCATACATGACGAGCCGACCGTTGATCTGCAGCAGGGATGTTGTTCCGCAGGAGCGCACCTGCTCGACGATGACGAAGCAATGATGATCGCCGCCGTTGCCGCGACGATGGATCCGGTTCATTTCCAGCACGCCGCAGTCGCCGAGGAAGAGGGCGTATTTGTCGACGACCGTCGACATGCCACGCGAGTAGTCGATGGTGCGTGCATTTTCTTGAATCGGCCTGGCTTCGCGGGCGGTGTCGGCTGCGCGCTTCACCTCGAGGCTCTGAGCACGGGCGATGACCCAATGGATTTCAAACCATCGATTTGCTGGCAGGCGCCGATCAAAGTCGACCATCACGACGATGGCTCGAAAACACTCAGGCCGTGGAGCCGCGACGACTGGGGACCCGACGGTCAGAAGATGGCGTATTGCTGCACAGAACGACAAGCCGACCGGCCCGCTCAGTCAACAGACGATCTCGCATCGGCGTTCGTTGGCGAAGTCTCCGTCGCAATCTCGCTCCACCACGAACTTCGTGGCGTGCTGGGCCCTGAACTCGCCGAGCGGCTGCGCGCCGATGCGCAGGCTTCCGCCGAGCAGACGATTCCAAACGAGCCCGCACCATGCGACCAAGACAAGTAACCTCAGCCCTCGTGCATCTACTTGTCGTTCGCCACGCTCAACCAGAAGACGAGGCCGGAACCGACGGCCACGGTGACCCACCGTTGAGCGAGCTCGGTTTACGTCAGGCTGGCGCGGTTTGCGACTACCTACATCAACACGAACAGGTCGACCGCATCGTGGCGAGTCCTATGGTGCGAGCCCGTCAAACCGGTGAGCCACTTACCGCGGCGTCCGGCCTCGATATGTCCTTCGATGACGATCTCAAGGAAGCGGGCTGGAACGCCGGCCCCTACCTACGCACTGAGGAAAATATGGATGCCTTCATGGCGTTGCTGCAAGAGAATCCTGACTACTTCTATGAGCCTGAAGGCAAAGCTGCCTTCACCACCCGCGTGCTGCGAGCATTTTCCAAAATCGCAGCTGAAAATGCTGGCAAGAAGGTGGCGGTGTTCTGCCACGGCATGGTGACATCGACCATCGTCGAACACGCGCTCGCTGCACGCGACGGGGCTGACACCTTCCTCAGCCCGGACTACACAGCTATCACCCGCCTGCAGGTGGCATCGAACCTCAAGCACTGGACCGTCGAAAGCTTCAACGAGCACCAGCACCTGCGAGCTGCCGGACTCATGGCATGACTGAACTCGCCAAGGCCTACACGCCGGTCGACGCCGAAGCCGCCGTGACGGCAAAATGGGATGCAGCGCGGGCGGGCCACGCTGAACCTGTCGGCGCTGGCGTCGAGACCTATTCGGTGGTCATTCCTCCGCCGAATGTCACGGCCCCGCTGCACCTCGGACACGCGCTCAACAACACGTTGCAAGACGTGCTCGTGCGCTTCCATCGCATGCAAGGACTGCCGACCTTGTGGATGCCCGGCACCGACCATGCGGGCATCGCTACCCAGACGGTCGTCGAGAAACGGCTACTCAGCCAAGGCACCAAACGCCTTGACATGGGCCGCGAAGCATTCATCGACAAAACCCAGGAATGGAAAGACGAATACGAGGCGATCATTCTCAGCCAGCTCAAGGCGCTCGGCGCGTCGTGTGACTGGGATCGAACCCGGTTCACCATGGATGACATGTGCGCCACCGCGGTGCGTCACGCGTTCTTCACCATGTTCGAAGACGGCCTGATCTACCGGGGCAAGCGCCTCGTCAACTGGGACCCCGCCACCCGCACTGCGTTGGCCGACGACGAAGTCGAGATGCAAGAGGTCGACGGGCACATGTGGTACCTGCGGTACCCCCTGACCGACGGCAGCGGCCACGTCACCGTCGCGACAACACGACCAGAAACAATGCTGGGCGACACCGCAATTGCGCTGAACCCCGATGACCCACGCGCCGAGAGCTTGCGCGGCAAGTCAGTCGAGCTACCCATCGTTGGTCGCATCATTCCGATTGTCGAAGACGACTACGTCGTCATGGCCGACCCCGAAGGCGACACTAAGGCCCAGTACGCGAGCGGTTTTCTCAAGGTCACCCCGGCCCATGATCCTAACGACTGGGACATCGGCGTTCGCCACGAGCTACCAGTGATCAACATCATGGGGCCCGACGGTTCGATCTCAGCCGACTACGGCTGGAACGACGTCAGCGACACCGCTCGTCAATTCGTGGGGCTCAGCCGCGAAGACGCGCGCATTGCGATCGTTGACTGGTTCAAAGCCAACGACCTACTCGACGAGATACGCGACTACTCGCATTCGGTCGGGCACTCGTATCGCAGCCACGTGCCGATCGAGCCATGGCTCAGCGACCAGTGGTACGTAGCGGTGACCGACGAGCGCTTGCGCGGTTCCGCCTTGCGAGCACAGGCCGAAGATCAGGCCAGCGAGCTTCCTGCAGACATCGCGGAACGAACCGGCGACCCCGGTGACGGTGAACTCCGGTTCTACCCACCGCGCTACGCACGCACGTTCTCGTCGTGGCACGAGAACCTTCGCGACTGGTGCATCAGCCGTCAGCTCTGGTGGGGCCACCAGATCCCTGTCTGGATGCGCCTCGTCGACGAAGCCGACGCGCCTGGCGAAGTCGTCAGCGCGCTCCAAGGTGTCGGTATCGACGAGCCGGTTCAGGTCACCAGTACCTGGACCGCCAAGGGTGCTGCACATCACGCCCGCCGGGTGACCGCTACCGAGGTCGAAGAAAGCATCTGCATTCCACCCGACGCAGCAATCCGCCGCAGCGACGCTGTCGATGCAAGCTCAGAAGCCGACCTTGTCGCCGCCGCTGAAGCTGCGGGCTACACCCGCGACCCCGACGTGCTCGACACATGGTTCTCTTCGGCCCTGTGGCCCCTATCAACTATGGGTTGGCCCTATCCCGAAGATTTCCCCGAGACCGTTGGCCTGCTCGAGTCCTACAACCCGACCTCAATGCTCTCGACCGCTCGCGAGATCATCACCCTGTGGGTCAGCCGCATGGTCATGTTCAACCGGTACTTCCTCGACGGTGCTGTCCCGTTCAAGCACGTATTCATTCACGCCATGATCCAAGACGGACATGGCCAGAAGATGTCAAAGAGTCTCGGTAACGGCGTTGATCCTCGCGACATCATCCATAGTCACGGGGCTGACGCCATGCGTTTCACGCTGGTGCAGATGACTACCGACACCCAAGATGTGCGCATGCCGGTCGACATGGTGTGCCCCCACACTGGCGAACCGTTCACTCCCGAATTCATCGTCACGAGCGCCGGCCACACCGTGACCGCACCACTGCAAACGTGCCCGAGCGACCCCACCAAGACAATGATCACGGCGTACGGAATGGCGGTGCCGACTGCCGAGGTCAACGCCGCGCTCGAGGCCGACACGCCCCTTGCGGGCAACACCTCTTCGAAGTTTGACCAAGGGCGCAACTTCGCCAACAAGGTCTGGAACGCCACTCGCTTTGCACTGGGGCGCCTCGACGGCACAACCGCGGGCACCACAGGTCTCGTGGTCGATCCCGCGACGGCCCGGTTCGCCGACCGATGGATTCTTGCCCGCCTCGCAGAAACCGTTGAGTCGATCGACCAGTCGATGGCCAACTATCAGTTCAACCAGGTCGCCGACACGTTGTACGACTTCATCTGGCGCGACGTTTCAGATCGCTATCTCGAAGCCGTCAAGGCAACGATCGACGATGACCCTGCACAACAGGTTGTTCTGGGTGCCGTGCTCGACGCTGCCCTGCGGTTACTGCACCCCGTGTGCCCGTTTGTCACCGAAACGCTGTGGCCTTTCGTGAGCGAGGTCCGCGGTGGCGACATCGTCGGCGTCGCGCTTGCGCCGTCGGAGCTGCTGGCCGTCGCAGCATGGCCCGAAGTCGATCCAGGCCTGAGCGATCCAGCAATCGTTGCCGCGTTCGACCGGGCCGATGCACTCGCAGCCGCGATTCGTGCGGTGCGATCAGAACAGCAGGTCAAGCCACGCAAGCAGATCACGGTGACCGCGCCCGCGGCGATCGGCGTATTGTTCGCCGAAGCTGGCGGTGTGATTGAGTCGCTGGCTGGCATTGCGACAGTCGTCGAGAGTGACGAAGCACCCGCTGGCGCCAGCCCGATCGTGTTCGAGGGCCATCAACTGTTCCTGAGCGATATGACCGAAGCTGGCGACGCCGGTGTTGAACGCTCCCGTCTGGCCAAGCGCGCTGAAGAGCTAGCAGGGCAGATTGCTGGCTTGACCGGCCGGTTGTCTAACGCTGGTTATGTCGACAACGCGCCGCCGAACCTGGTGCAGGAGACACGCGATCAGCTCGCGGCGGCCCAAGCCGACCTCGCTGCGACCGAAGCTGCCCTGGCCCAGTTGGATACGACCACATAGGAAATACAACCACATAGGAAACAGTTGTGAACCGAGTACTTCGTGTTGGTGGCGTCGATGAGCCGTTCAACCTTCCCTTCATACGGGCCTTTGAAAAGAACCGCTTTCAGGATCTTGGCGTCGAGGTCACGTTCACCGCGTTTGCTGGCGGCACCGGAGCGCTCGTCAAAGCGCTCGAAGACCACACCCTGGATCTAGCCACCTTGTTGACCGAAGGTGCGGTGACGGCGATCGGTCGAGGCAGCGCTATTGAGATCCACAGCGAGTTCGTGCGGTCCCCGCTTCGCTGGGGCATACATGTTGCTGCCGCCTCGAAGCTCTCCGGGGTCGGTGATCTGGCTGGCGCCCGGTTCGCTATCTCGCGATTTGGGTCAGGCAGTGAGCTGATGGCTTACGTCTTGGCCGATGCACACGGGTTTGGGTTGACGGCCGATGACATGGTTGTGGTCGGCGGCGTCGACGGGGCAGTCGAGGCTCTGCCTGCGGGCGACGCCGACGTCTTTATGTGGGAACGGTTCGTCACCTCCCCGCTCGTTGCCCAAGGCGTTTTCAAGCGAATCGGGGAGCTTCCGACGCCGTGGCCGCCCTTTCACACGGTTGCGAGGCCAGCACTACTCGGCTCTGATAGGCCTCTCATTGACGAAGTCGTTCGCATCGTGGTCGACGAAGCCATGCTTCTCGCCGCCGACCCAGACGGAACTGTGTCGATGATTGCCGAGCGTCACGGCATGTCGCGTCGCGACGCTCGAACCTGGTTCAACGGCACTGAGTGGGCTCGCGGCACACGCGCTGACGATGAGATACTTCAGCAGGTGCGCAGTCGCATGATCGAGCTCGGCCGTATCGACACGACTGACTAGTTCTCAGACCGATGCAGGACCGCGTGATGTAACAACGGTGCGTCCGGCTCGAAGATCATCAAGCACGTCGACGAGATAATCGAACACAAGCTCCGCGTCGTCGCCGTCGAATTCAACTCCGCCCAGAGACGCACTCACGACCTCGGTTCCGAACACCACAAAGTGCATGAAACTCTCGCGGGTAAAGGTCAGCGTGCTCGCCGGGTGCTGCGCTTGTCCCTCGGTGACCCTTGCGCCCTGCTCGTATCCCTGCAACGTCGCGGTCAACTCGCCAATGCGCAGCTCATGCATGTCATTGGACTCAAGGCAACGAAAGGTCGTGGCCAGCGCAACCGCTGACATGGTCAACAAGCGACGGTGGAAGTCCAGTTCGGATGGCCCAGGGCTTCCGGTCGGAAGCACCTGGGGGCTGACGCCATTGCGAAATGACCACTCAAGCAGCGCTCGCACTAGTGGCAAAAGGTCATAGCCCTGCGGGGTCAACTCCCACTTGCGGTCCTCGCGCTTGCGGACAAATCCGCCTTCTTCGAACTCACGTAAGCGGCTGGCAACCATGTCTGTGCTGGCGCTTTCGAGTTGCGCGTGAATATCGGTGAACCGCCGCGGACCGAGGACCATTTCTCGGGCGACGAGCACCGCCCAGCGGTTGCCGACGACATCGAGGGCCATGGCAAGACGACAGGGCTGGTTGTACTGCTGCTTGCCGACCATAAAAAGGAGCATAGATGGTTGACTTTTAATTTCCAAGCGTTATGGTCAAGCGCACTTGGAAAATCCAAGTGCAAAACCAAAGGTGGACAATGAACACACCGAGCACCGACCTCGACGAACCCGCTGGGACAGCGCTGAGCGACCGGCTCGCGAGCAACCTCAAGCGGGTGCTGGTCGCGTTCGCAATCGTGTCCATCGTTCTGGCGATCTTCAACATCGCCCTCGACTCAGATACTGAAGCTTCGCAAGAGCCAGCCGCCGCGGTGTTCGATACGCGAGAACTCATCGATGACCGGCTTTCACCGGTCACCCACCGGCAGTTCATTATTGTCGAGCACCCAGACGGCGGCGACATGTTGACCGCTGCTTCGCTCGGCGAGCTTCGAAACAACAGCGAAGCTCTTCGCCGCGCTGACGTTGCTGGCGAGCTCGCGCCCGACGATGTCGAAGCCCAGCCGCTGCTCGCCGATCGGTGGGACTCCGACGCCCAAGCCCGAGTTCAGGGTTTCACCACCATCGCTGACGCCGTTGAGCGTTATCTCTCAGCCAGCGGCAGCACCCTGGCGACTGCAACTGATGACGAGGTGAAAATCGCACTTCACGACCTGTTCAACAATCCCGCTACCACGAAACTCCGCGGCCAGATCTCGGTGCAGGGGACCGAGACGAGCGAAACCATCAACGGCCGAGCGATCACCGTCTACCGCTCTCCTGCGGTCTTCTTCCCCGTAGACGCCCACAACGAACCACTCGGAGGCGGCACCTTCCAGATCGGCCCCAGCTCCGACCCTGTCGTGAAAACCAAAGAAGCGTTCAACCTCAATGTCGAGTCGCAACTGCGCACGAACGAGCAACACACCTCAACGCTCGCAGTCGCAGCTGCCGCCAATGAAACAGCAGCAGCTCAAGGTCAAACCGCAGCCCCATTCATCGTGCTTGCCGTCGTCGCTGCGGTGCTCATCGTCGGCATAGCCCTTCGTTCCTACTGGGCCGCAGCGCTCACCGGCGCTGGTCTCGCGATTCAGATGACCTGGCTCGGCGGACTGTCCGACGTGATCGGGCTCAAAGGTGGTCTCGTCATCGACCTACTGGTGCCGATCTCTATGATCGCCCTCGGCGTCGACTTTGCAGTTCACTCGATGGCAAACGTGGATCACGAACGGACCAAGCCCCGTATCGGGCGTCGCGCTGGTATCGGCGGCGTACTGATCGCGCTGGCCCTTGCTGCAGCGACAGACTCCGCGGCCTTCTTGTCAAACGCAACGAGCAGCATCGAGTCCATTGCCCACTTTGGTATCGCAGCCGCTCTCGCCACGATTTCATCGTTCATCGTTCTCGGCATCGTGGCACCGCTGGTCTACGCCCACATCACCGAGACCCTCGGTTCGCAAGCCAACAACATGGGGCGCTTTTCAAAGTCGCCGGTATTCGGCTCTATTCGTGCCGCAATAATGGCTGGCGCGGCAAGCATCGTCACCCTCGCAATCTCTCCTGTGATCGGCATTGCCATGGCCGTCGCTGTCGTGGCCGTCAACCTGGTGGCGCCATGGCGATACGCCAACCGCAACCTCGATGAATTTGCCGTGGCAACGGCCCCTCGCCAAGAACCCCGAGCAGCACGGGTTACCGCGCTCGCCGCACGCGCAGCGGAACGTCCGGTGCTCGTACTGGCCGGCACCGCAGTGGTCACCGGCATTGCGTTGGTCGGCGCATTGGGACTCAACAGTTCGTTCGAGATCTCTGATTTCTTCAGCGGAGACACTGATTTCGTGCAGAGCGTGGACCGACTTCCGGCGCACCTCGGCGACCGCGGGGGCGAAGCAAACCAGATTCTCATCAGTGGCAGCCTCGAGGAGCCCAAAGCGTGGGAAGAAATTGGCACATTCATCGACTCACTCGCCGACAATGATGCATTGGCGACCACCCTCGACGGCACCGTCGACCTTCGAGAACCACAACCGCATGCGATCTTGCAGCAGGCCGTTGTCAACGGCGAAACAATCGCTGCTCGCACCGGCGTCTCCATCACCGATACCGACGCCAACGGGCTGCCCGATACCGCGGCGCAGATAAGAGCCGTCTGGGCCGATGCCATGTCTCATGGTGTTGACACCGTCGACGGAACCCAACAGTTCACTCCTGCCGAAATCGGTGGCATTGTCAGCTTTGACGACAGCGCAGGTCCTGACTTGGCGTTACTCGGCGTGCAGGTACCTGAGCCAAGCAACCTCGACGGAATCAAACGTGCGGGCGAGCAGATCGTGGCCGATGGGGATCGTCTAACCGAGAGCGACCTGATCTCATCGGTCGACCCTACGGGATCTGGGCTCGGACGGCTTGAGGTCATCGGTGCATCGACCGACGCACTCAAGACCTCGCTGCCCGTTGCGGTCCTCGCCGTCTTCGCCGTATTGCTCCTGGGCCTGAGGTCGCTGCGTCTGGCCATCGTCAGCACCATTCCCATGCTGCTCGTCGCGACATGGCTGTATGGCGTTATGGCGTTGCTCAACATCGACCTGAACCTGGTGACCGCAACCGTTGGAGCGATCTCGATCGGTATCGGAGCCGACTATGCGATCCATATGACCGATCGCTATCGACGGGAACGCGAACTCGTCAACAACCACCTGATCGCCACCCGAGCCGCAACCGAAAGCACGGGAAGCGCACTTGTCACCAGTGCCGTATCTACCGCAGTCGCTTTCGGCGTACTCGCTCTAGCTCCAATGCCGCTGTTCGCAACCTTTGGCCTACTCAGTGCCTTGATGGTGCTGTTTGCTCTACTCGCCTCGCTGCTCGTGCTCCCTGCAATGTTGAACCTTGTGTCACCACCGATGGCGACAGTTGAGCAAACAACAACGGCGGCGGCTGTCACAACGGCGTAACGACGAGCGTGGCGAACCTACCTAGCGCCGTTGCGACCGCCACGAGAACACGACCTCAAGAGAAAAGAGAACCCCTTGGACATCAACAACAAAATCGCTCTCGTCACCGGGTCAAACCGGGGCATCGGCGCCGCTCTCGTTCGACATCTACTCGATGCCGGCGCAACCGAAGTTTGGGCCGGCGCTCGCGATATCGAGTCACTCGGCCAAACGATCGCCCTTGATCCATCGCGAGTTAAACCGGTACAAATCGATATCACCGACGAAGCGAGTGTCGCGGCAGCACGCAGTCTGATCTCGCATCTCGACATACTCATAAACAACGCAGGCATTGCTGGGCAGGGCTCGACGCTCGATGGCGACATCGATGACTTCCGCGACATGTTTGAGACCAACGTCTTTGGC
This sequence comes from uncultured Acidimicrobiales bacterium, assembly GCA_937991435.1. Lineage (GTDB taxonomy): Bacteria > Actinomycetota > Acidimicrobiia > Acidimicrobiales > UBA10347 > UBA10347. Next base: position 41,759 of record CALKPY010000011.1, on the reverse strand, counting down.
ACGTTGTCGACAACCCGGGCCTTCACCCCTCAGCTTGTCGCTTCCAAAGGGGCCGTACTCAATGTGATGAGCCTGCTCTCATTGGCACCGCGCACCGGCCTCGCTGGCTATTCAGCGAGCAAAGCTGCACTGCGATCGATTCACCTTGCGCTCCGCGCCGATCTCGGGGCCCAAGGGGTGGAAGTGCATGGGCTGCTTCCCGCTCTCGTCGATACTCGTTTGACCGAGAAGCTGAACGAGGGCAAAGCAACGACCGACGAGGTTGCTGGCGCTGCAATCACAGGGCTGATGAACGACACGCCCGACATCTACCCAGACACGGTGTCAGCGCAGGGAGCCGATACCTGGGAAACCAATCCAAAAGCGCTCGAGGACTTCATGATTTTGCTCTAGTCAACTGCTTCGGCACTGCCGGAGCAGATTCCCCAGTACATGAGTAGAGCAAAAAGATCCGGCCGTCTTCTTCCGAAGGCGGCCGGGTCGCGTCACAAATCTCGAGCCCGCCAGAAAAATTCTGTCAACTCGAAACCGCGGTGACACAACGAATCGCGGCTCTTGCGTCCGGTCGAAGCAAAACAAACTTGCCATCGCCCTTGACAGCCAGCGGTGCCGGGCTGTTGAATATTCATCCTGTTGTAATTACGAAGGTGTAATTACGTAGGCTGTTATTTCTCTGATCCGCACAAATCTTCGACAAGAAGATGCGCAACGATCGGGCTTGACTGCGGCAACTGCTGATCGCTACCGGGACGACATCGAGAGCGACAGCTTGAGCCGAATAAGCCGACCAACTCGGCGCACACATAGGGCAAACCGTCTTGCGGCACGCCCGGCAAGGGCTGCGAGATGCACACGCAGCCCTGAATAGACAGGGAGATACAGTGGCACTCACCGAAACCACCTTCGGTACAGACCAGAACAATGCCCGCAACGGCACTGTTGGTCACATCGGCCAAAACGCTCGAGATGGCGACGACATTTCGATCCTCGCCGATGACGGCACCACGATCCCTGGGTCGCCAATGCGAGTCCGCAAGCGCGACGGCAGCTTTGAACCCGTCGACTTGATGAAGATCGTGGCTCGCATCGAACGATGCGCCGAAGGCCTCGACGGCGTCGACCCGATGACCGTCGCTACCCGCACTATCAGCGGCCTTCATGATGGGGCCACAACCGCCGAACTCGATGAACTCGCCATTCGCACCGCCGCCAGTCACATCATTGGCGAGCCGAATTACTCCCGCCTCGCCGGGCGACTGCTCGCCACCTATATCCACGAAGAGCTTCGTAACGAAAACATCAAGAGCTTCACGCAGTCAATTGCTGCTGGTCGGCTGCTCGGGCTCATCAACGACGAGACTGCCGACTTCGTCGAAGCCCACGCTCCCGTGTTCAACGAGGCCATCGACCACGACCGCGACAAGCTCTTTGAGTTCTTTGGTCTTCGCACGGTCTATGACCGCTATCTGCTTCGCCACCCCGAGACGCGCAAAGTTATTGAAACCCCCCAGTACTTCTTCCTTCGTGTCGCGTGTGGTCTGGCCACCACTCCTGAAGAAGCCATCACCTTCTACAACCTGTTGTCATCGCTCGAGTACCTAACCTCAAGCCCGACACTGTTCAACTCCGGAACCGCTCACCCACAAATGTCGTCGTGCTACCTGCTCGACTCGCCGCTCGACAGCCTCGAGAGCATTTACAAGCGCTACACCGACGTCGCACGCTTGTCCAAGCACGCCGGCGGTATCGGCCTGAGCTACAGCCGCATCCGCAGCCGGGGCTCGCTGATCAAGGGCACCAATGGTCTTTCCAACGGCATCGTGCCGTGGCTCAAGACCCTCGACAGCTCGGTGCAGGCCGTCAACCAGGGTGGCCGACGCAAGGGCGCCGCGTGCGTGTATGTCGAGAGTTGGCACGCTGACATATTCGAGTTCCTCGAGCTTCGCGATAACGCCGGCGATGAGTCACGTCGAACACACCACCTCAACCTCGCCAACTGGATCCCTGACCTGTTCATGGAACGAGTCGAAAACGATTGGCAGTGGTCGCTGTTTGACCCAAAGGTCGTACCTCACTTTGTCGATCTGTACGGCAAAGAGTTCGAACGTTCTTACATCGAAGCCGAAGAAATGGGCCTTTACGAGCGCCAGGTCTCCGCTCGCGATCTGTACAGCCGCATGATGCGCACGCTGGCACAAACCGGCAATGGCTGGATGACCTTCAAAGATGCATCGAACCTCAAGTGCAACCAGACCGGCGACGCACCCGCAGCAGGTGAAGCACCACGAGTCGTGCACCTTTCGAACCTGTGCACCGAGATCCTCGAAGTCACCAACCAAGACGAAACGGCGGTCTGCAATCTCGGTTCGGTCAACCTCAGCCGATTCGTAACCACCGACGAAGACGGCTCGCCCTGCTTTGACTTCGACAAGCTCGGCGATGTCGTGCGCACAGCAGTGCCATTCCTCGATCGGGTAATCGACATCAACTTCTACCCGACCGACGAGGCCGGCGTGTCCAACGCATCGTGGCGCCCAATCGGCCTGGGCGTGATGGGGCTGCAAGACGTCTTCTTCAAGCTCCGTCTGCCTTTTGACTCACCCGAGGCAATCGAGTTGTCATCGCGCATCTCCGAGGAGATCTACTACTGGGCATTGTCGACATCGTGTGATCTCGCCGAGAAAAATGGCGCACATCCAAGCTTCGAACACACACGGGCGGCAAAGGGCCAACTGCAATACGACCTTTGGGACAACATCGAACCATCGCAACCAGAGCGTTTCGACGCCCTTAAAGGCCGCATCGCCGAGCACGGTCTGCGGAACTCGCTCATGATCGCCATCGCCCCTACCGCAACCATCGCGTCGATCTCAGGCTGTTTCGAGTGCATCGAACCGCAGGTGTCAAACCTGTTCAAGCGTGAAACCTTGTCGGGCGAGTTCATCCAAATCAACACGTATCTCGTCCGCGATTTGCAAGCCCGCGGCCTCTGGACTGCCGACATGATCTCCCAGATCAAGGCCGCCGAAGGAAGCGTGCAAAACGTCGACGGAATCCCCGACGACCTCAAGCAGCTTTACCGCACCGCCTGGGAAATCCCCATGCGTTCGCTGATCGACATGGCCGCCGCTCGTGGCGCGTTCATCGACCAGAGCCAATCGCTCAATCTGTTCATGGAAACGCCAACTATCGGCAAATTGAGCTCGATGTACCTACACGCCTGGAAGTCCGGTCTCAAGACCACCTACTACCTGCGTAGCCGTGCAGCGACCCGCATCAATCAAACGACTTCAACCACCCGATTCACCGACGAGGAAGCCCTTGCCTGCTCGCTAGAGAATCCCGAGAGCTGCGAGGCATGCGACTGATGGCACTCACCGATCCAGCATTTGACGACTACTCCAACCTGGCTCCAGCAGTTCCTGCTCCGGCCGAGGCACCCTCGGCCGAAACGGCAACACGTCAACAGAACATTCTCGACCCGGGTTTCGAACTCACCCTGCGCCCTATGCGCTACCCCGAGTTCTTCGAGATGTATCGCAACGCGATCAAGAACAGCTGGACTGTCGACGAAATCGACTTCAACGACGACCTCGCCGACCTCGAACGCAAGCTGACCCCCGCAGAACGTCACCTGGTTAACCGGTTGGTCGCCTTCTTCGCCACGGGCGATTCGATCGTCTCGAACAACCTTGTACTCAACCTCTACACCCACATCAATGCGCCCGAAGCTCGCATGTACTTGTCACGCCAGCTCTACGAAGAAGCGCTGCACGTGCAGTTCTATCTCACACTGCTCGACAACTACATCCCTGATATGGCCGAGCGCCAAGCCGCGTTTGCTGCCGTCGAGAACATTCCGTCGATTAAGCAAAAAGCCGACTTCTGCTTCAAATATATGTCAAGCATGAACGGTCTGACTGAGCTCAACACCAAGTCTGAGCGTCGCCAATTCCTCATCAACCTCATCTGCTTCGCAACCTGCATCGAAGGGCTCTTCTTCTTCGCCGCCTTTGCCTACGTCTACTTCCTGCGCTCCAAGGGGCTGCTTAACGGTCTCGCCGACGGTACCAACTGGGTGTTTCGTGACGAGAGCGGTCATATGAACTTCGCTCTTGCGGTTATTGACACGGTGCGGGCCGAAGAACCCGACCTATTCGACGACGCCATGAATGAGCGCATCAGCGACATGATCGCCGAAGCCGTCGAATGCGAATACACCTTTGCCGAAGATCTTCTGAGCGAAGGCGTAACCGGCATGTCGCTCGGCGACACACGCGAATACCTGCAGTTCGTCGCCGACCAGCGACTCAACCAACTCGGGTTGCCAAGTCGTTTCGGATCCAGCAATCCATTTGCATTTATGGAATTGCAAGACGTTCAGCAGCTGTCCAACTTCTTCGAACGCACCGTTTCTTCCTACCAGGTTGGCATCGAAGGGTCCGTGAGCTTCGGCGAAGACTTCTAACAGATCGCTGTCAACATCTGTCGTCCCGACAGGTTGTTGTCAGTCGCTGAGTGACTGTCGTCCCCAGTCACAAACAGCAAACCCCGGGAGTGGGTTTTCCCGAACGCACTCCCGTCTCCGGCATCGGAGCCCAGCACATGTGCTGGGCTCCGATGTATTTTTACTCTGGTCCGGAACTGAACCAGCCCCGCAAACGACCGCTACAACGTGACCATGAAGCGACCGCGCGGTGCCACTGTCTTCTGGAGCTTCGTGTGGGTCGCCGTTGCCGCAATGACGTCCTGCGCTTCGGAACCACCGCTCAACCTTTCACCAGAAGCCGCCACCGGGCGAGACATCGCCAACAGCAACGGATGCGCCGCGTGTCACGGCAAAAACGGTCAGGGCAATACCGGACCAAGCTGGCAGGGCTTGTACCTGAGCCGGGTGAAACTCGATGGCGGAACCACCGTGCTCGCCGACGCCGACTACCTGTTCCGATCCATCACCGACCCACAGGCTGAAGTCCGGCGCGACTGGAATGTCAAGATGCCGACCAAGGACCTCTCACAAGACCAGGTGAACTCGATCGTCGCCTACATCAAGGAACTCCAATGATCACCCAACATTCCAGAACCGCCGCGTCTCGAGCACGTGGCCTGATTCTGCTTCTGTTGGTCGTTGCGGCGTCGTGCAGCTCCGATGCAACCATGCTCGCCGGCTACACACGCGACCCCGAACCCGTCGTCAGCGACATCACGTTGCCGGCGGTGAACGGCGACAACGACCGGTTTGCTCTTCGCGCCGATGATGGCGACTTGTTGTTGGTCTACTTCGGGTTCGCCAACTGTCCAGATATCTGCCCGACCACGCTCGCAGACGCACGCCAAGCTGTTCGTGATCTCGGCGCACGAGCTTCCGACGTCAAGCTGGCACTCATAACCATTGACCCTGACCGTGACAACGCAATCGATTTGGCCAACTATGTCGAGTTCTTCGATCCATCTTGGGTCGCGCTCAGAAGCGAAGACGCCTTTGAGCTCCAAACAGCAGCCGACGCTTTTGGCGTCAGCTGGTCGATCACGACCGACGACAACGGTGAGATCGAAGTAGGCCACACCCCGAACCTCTTTGTGGTCGACGACAACGGCACGTTGAAACTCACGTGGCCGTTTGGTGTGCCCGCCGCGGACATCTCAAGTGATCTCACCGTCTTGTTTGACCAAACGACCTCAGACTCGTGAGCGGCAGTTCTCGTGCTCTACTGGTCAAGGCGAGCTCTGCGCTCGTCATGACGCTCGCGATCATCACCGGATGCGGCCAGAGCGAAACGTTTGACCTCGCCGCCGCATCCGAAGATGCGATTGCCGACTTCAGTTACACAATTCCGCTTGGCGCCGGCAAAGCCCAAGACGATGGTGCTGCACTTGCAATTCTTCCAGCGGTACTCGAAGCAACCGTTGGCCAAACGATCGAGATAGTCAACGACGACATCCGCGGTCATCTCATCGGCCCTTGGTTCGTCGGGGCTGGCGAAACTCTGCGCCAGAGGTTCGCGTCGCAAGGCGAATTCATCGGCGATTGCAGCGTGCATCCGAGTGGCCAAATCAAGGTCCTCATCTCAGCGTGACGCTCGTTAGTGCCTCGACTAAAGCGATATCCATGTTCGCTATAGCTCTTGCTCTAGTTCTCGCGACCGAAGCTCCCGCGTCGGCCGATGCGGCAGGCCCGACCGACTACAAGAGCGAGATCATCTCGGTTACCGGCGACCCATCAAGCTTCGACATTCGGATCATCGGTGGCGACGCATTTGTCGAGCTCACGCTGCGCGGCGCAAACGAGATCACGATCCTTGGATATCAGGGCGAGCCGTACCTTCGATTCGACGCGAGCGGGGCGGTCTGGGAAAACCAACGATCGCCGGCCAAGTGGCTCAATGAAGACCGTTACGGGTCCAATGATCCTCCTACCTACGCCAACGCCGAGGAACCCCCTGTGTGGGACCAGATCGCGAACAACGGCCGATGGGCCTGGCATGATCACCGCACCCACTGGATGAACGAAGTGCGACCGCCCGGGGCTGAACCTGGTGACCAAATTCTCGAAGCTGTCATTCCTGCTGTTGTCGACGGCGCTCGTGTCGAGGTTGCCGTTGCCAGCTACCTGCTGGATCCGCCGGCTCGATGGCCGATCGCTTTAGCCGCCGTTGTCGGCGTTTGCGGAATCCTCGCCATCGTTCGGGGCACCCGGGTTGCAGCCATGGCGCTCGGTCTCACCTCGGCACTACTTGCGGCAGCGCTCGGCGCATGGGCAGTGGTATCGGTTCCCGCCGAAACTGGTCCGTCACCGCTGTTGTGGCAACTGCCCGCCCTTGCCGTCGTCAGCGCACTGACTGCGTTGGTGCTACGCGGCCGCCTGCAAACCACGGTCTATCTCGACGGCCTCATTCTCATCAGCGGCGCAGCAATCGCGGCGTGGAGCTGGCAACGGCGGGCAGCCCTCACGAGTGCCTTTATCCCCTCGGGGGCTCCTGCTGAATTGGACCGCCTGGCTATCGCAGCAGGCCTGCTGGTCGCGTGTGGCGTTGCGGCCCGAGGCGCTTTGGGGCTCGCAAGACCGGCGAGGATCAACCATGATTGACCGTGCCGGCGACAGTGCAAATCGTTCGCAGTCTTCGAGGCTCATGCGGCTTGTCACCATCACAGGGGCAATCCTTGGGATAACGATCGTCTCGTGTGCAGTCGCGCCAGACCAGGCCCTTCCTTCTGAGCCGTTTGAAACACTCGACAACGCTTCGATGCGTCTCGACAACGGGGAGTTGCCACGCGTGCTCAACCTGTGGGCCACATGGTGTGCTCCGTGTCGTGCGGAGCTGCCGATGATCGATGAGGTGGCCGACCTCGTCAAGGCTGACATCGAGATCATCGGCGTCAATACGGGCGACCGATCAAACGATGCGCAGGAGCTAGTCGACGAACTCGGTCTTAGCTTTACCCAGGTGCTCGACCCCGACGCGCTGGTACAGGCGGCACTCAAAGTCACCGGTATGCCCGCCACGGTGTTCGTCGACCAGTTCGGCGGCGTCATCTATGTGCACAGCGGCGAGGTCGACCGCGACGAGCTGCTTGATCTGCTCGCAACACATCACGGCTACGGCCGCTAGCAACAGGTCGTTCGTTAGGCGCTCATCACGCGATCGTCTGATTTCCCCGAATCGCCTTGCCGCTCTGCTTCGACCAACTGTTCGCGTGCCCGCGCTACTCGCGATCGTACGGTGCCGATAGGCACGTCGAGTACCCGTGCAGTCTCATCGTAGGGAAGGTTGAGTAGCTGAGTCAGCACAAAGGCCTGTCGTCTGTCATCGGATAGGACCGAGAGCAACGACACGACTTCGGCCCAACCCTCATCGGGGCTCCCCGCCACGTCTGGCACCCCACTGAAGGACCGATAGGCGCGCTGGCGTTGCCGTCTACGGGTGGCATCCGCGCACGTGTTGCGCACGATCCGAAACAGCCACGCTCGAGCAGATCCGGTGTGGTCCCCCCGGAACTTCGGAAGCGATCTCATCATCGACGCATACGATTCTTGCACCAGCTCTTCGGCGGTGTCAGGGTCTCCCAGGTACCAGCACATTCGGCTGACATCGGCCAGAGTGGCTCGGGTGAAGCGGTCGAGCGCAATTCGATTGCCGTCTCTGGCCGCTAGCGCCAGTTCGTCGAGCCGGTCCACACACGCATTCTGACTCGTCGGGAACCAAAACACTGGTCACAACGACCTGTCAATCTAGTGACATGTGACCATTGGCGAGAACGAATCTCGGCTCGAATCGATGATGAGCTCGAACCGCAGCTCGACGCGCAACTAGACGATCACCTCGCACACTGTCGATCGTGTTCAGACCACCTCGATGGGATCTATCGGCTGCGTCGTTTCACGACCATCAGCTCAGTTGACACCAAAATGGCAACGTCTCGACACGTGCCCACGCCCGCTCACTCCCCGATACTCAAACGGCTCGAAGCGTTGCGTTGGGCCTTGTTCGTGGTCGGTGGAACCTTGATTGTGCTCAACGCCCGCATTCTCTTCGCAGGAGCCGACACGGTCGACACCCACCTTGCGCGCCACGACGCCATCTTCGGCACCGCCTTGGGTATTGGTCTCATTGCCGTGTGGTTCCGACCTGAGCGTGCGCGTGGGCTCATTCCGGTCGCGGCCATCGTCGGCAGCCTGATGGCCATAGTTGCGGTGTCTGACCTCGCTCGGGGCCAAGTCGGGTTCCTGGCAGAAGCCCCGCACCTGCTGGAGGTCGGCGGACTCATCTGCTTGTGGGTCATCTCCGGTGGCCCAACCCGGCTTCGTCAATGGACAACCAAGGTGCGCCTTCCCAACCTACAAGCCAAACTGCAGACGCGTGAACTTCGAGTTGAACCCCACCCATTTGACCGTAAGACTCCTTAGGCTCCCGCGACGACAGACGCTCGCCGCCGCCCACGACTTGGCGGCACAACCGTTCCGTGACCTGACCGTGATCGAGCTTCATGTTGACGGCGATACAACGAGCGCTGCTGGTTGGGGAGAATGCAGTGCGCTCAACGACGTGGGATACACATCTGAATCTGCGCTTGGGGCTTTTAACATTCTGACAAGTGGTGTCGCCGTGTCGGTTGCAACGCACCCGCTCGCGTTCGCAGGCCTTGAAATGGCGATGCTCGATGCCCAGCTGCGCCGAGACGGTCGGTCGCTCGCCGAGCACCTAGGAACAGCCGGCAAGGCTGCCCCGGCGGGCGCTGTGGTTGGCGTAGACACGATCGAATCTTTGCTGGCACAGACTGCGGGTCTTGCAGACCTCGGTTACACACGCGTCAAGTACAAGGTCACTCCACAACATCTGGTAGCTCCAATTCAGGCTGTGCGCGTCGACTTCCCGCACCTCGAGCTTCAGATCGATGCCAATGGTTCGCTCGGCGCCAACGACATGGCTGCGCTAAACAAGCTTCAGCAACTCGACGTTACGGCCGTCGAGCAACCGTTCGCTCCAAGCGAGATTGACCTCGCTCGCCGATTAGTCTCTAGCACGGACATGTCGGTTGTTGCAGACGAGTCCGCCCGGTCACTTGCCGACGTTCAGGTGCTCTCGCAAATGGGCGCAGCGACTGCAATCGCGATCAAGCCTCCTTGTCTGGGGGGCATCGCAGCCGCAATGACGGTTCTTGACGCGGTCGTCGAACTCGGCCTTGACGCGTGTGTCGGCGGCATGCTCGAGAGCGGTCTTGGTCGCCACGCATTGGCAGCATTGGCTCCGTTGCCGGGTTTCACACGTGGCGGTGACCTGTCGCCAGCCGCACGCTGGCTGCAGGCCGACCCGTTCAACGACATCGCCATTGATGGTTCGCATATCCAGGCACCTGACTTGGTGGGCGTCGGTGGCGCACCTGACCCTGAGGTGCTTCAACAATGCACCCAGTCAGTCAAGACGGTGCCCATCTCGAGTTCGCCTGACGTGCCCGAACCGCAGCGCTAAACCCCGCCGGGGGCTCAGCACAAATTCACAGCCGCCACTTCTTTCAGGCGACCTCGACGAGAAACCGGTTGACCACATCCGCGACGCCTGCCGGATTCTCCAGATGAGTCGCGTGGCCACCGTCGACCGGAGCGAACAACGCGTTTGAACCAACCGCTTCGACAAGGCGAAGCCCGATCGTTGTGAACTTCGTGTCGGCGGTACCAGCAATAACGAGCACGGGCATCGACAGTTCGCCGAGGCGAGACCACAGCGGAAGCTGGCTTCCGACCCCGCAGCACTCGAGCGATCGAGCAAGTCCCTCGGCGCGATTAACAAGACGGCTCTGCCTACAGGCTTGTGCCGCGGTCAATCGGTCAAATAGCGGCGAAGCGAGCCATCGATCGACAAAGGCTTCGGTGCCGATAGAACGGCAACGGTCCGCCAGAACAGCGTCGGCTTTGAAGCGTTTGAGCCGTTCGGCCTCGTCTTCGATACCGGCCGTGCCACCGATCAATACCAGTCCTTTGGGCGCAATCGCTCCCTCGTGCCGTGGGGTCCCGACCGGCGATCGATCAGATGCAGCCAAAGCAGCGTGCAAGAGCACCCGGGCACCCATCGAGTAGCCGAGCCATACATCGGCTTCGACAGCCGACGTGAGCATTGCCGCCTGCCACAGGTCCGCATCGTCAAAGCCGCTGGGGCCGTGGCCCGGAGCGTCAACAGCCTTGATCGTTCTATAACCCGCCAGCAGACCGGGGAACGCACCCCAACAGTTCGCATTCTGAGTGAAACCGTGGGCCAAAAGAAGCCCGGCGTCGGTCGGATCTCGGTGATGGGGCTCGCGCGGCCCCGACATGTCGACCACGTTGAGCACCGACCTCGCTGGCTGCAGATCACCTGACACCGTCCCATTCGAGCACACACTGGTGTCAGTTCCGGTGCGCATGGGTCGTACAGTCGAAAAGTGCCCGAGATGCCCGTCACGGTCAATGCAACGTTCTGCGCCACTCTCGTCGATCAGTGGGTTCGTTATGGCTTGACCCACGCGTTTATCGCGCCGGGTTCGCGCTCGACACCGTTGTCGCTCGAACTTGTGCGACACCCGCTCGTATCGACCATGGTGCTGCACGATGAACGCTCAGCGGCGTTCGCTGCGTTGGGCCGAGGACTCGCGACCGAAACACCCGCCGTGGTCGTTTGCTCAAGCGGAACCGCAGCCACACACTTTTTTGGAGCGATCGTCGAGGCTGATGCCTCAGCAGTTCCGCTCATCGCGTGCACTGCCGACCGGCCGCCCGAATTGTGGTCACGGGGAGCGCCGCAGACAATCGACCAGACTGAATTATTCGGCAACAAGGTTCGGGCCTTTATTGAACCCGGGCCGCCAGACGATAGCGATCCGTCAACCTGGCGCTCGATCGCAAGCGCAGCGTGGCGCTCAGCGACCGGGCCGCAACCCGGCCCTGTCCATTGCAACCTGAGCTTTCGAGACCCGCTCACCGGCGCGGCTGGTGACTTACCAAAGGCGCTGGGCCCAATCACCGACTCGCCTGAATCGTCAGAGCCAACCGACGTTGCACGAGTCGCCGACCTACTTAGCGGTCGACAAGGCGTCATCATCGCCGGCCGCTCCACCCTCAATCCGCAACACATTGTTGATCTTGCTCGCCGGCTTGGGTGGCCGGTCATTGGTGACCATCGATCTGGTGTGCGCACCAACGATCGCCATGTAGTGCACCATTTCGACTCGCTGCTGCGAAGCGACTACGCGCGTACTGCGCTTCGCCCAGAAGCCGTCTTGCGTATCGGCGAAATCCTCGCCAGCAAGACGGTGAGTCAATGGTTGACAGACATCGAGGTCGGTTGCGTAGCCACCGCGCCGCACGGGCGGCTCATCGACCCTGAGCAGGTCAACATTGTGACGGTCGACGAATGCGGGCTGCTTCCGACACTCACCGATGTCATTGGCGCTTCAGGCGTCCCGGCGACCTCGGGTTGGGTCGACCAATGGCGCGACCTTGATGATCGGGCGGCAGCGGCCATAAAGACCCATCTTGCGGCACGCACCTCGAAAGGAAGTAGCCCCTCCGAAGTCGACGTCGCTCGCGAAACCCTTGCCGCTGTTCCCCCAGGAGGTGCCTTGGTCACAGCGTCGTCGATGGCAGTCAGGAATCTGGAATGGTTTGGCGGCGCCGTCGACGACATAACAGTGCTGTCCAACCGCGGCGCAAACGGAATCGATGGAACCATCGCCACCGCAATCGGTATTGCTGCCGGCGGACAACCCACGGTGTGCCTCGTCGGAGACCTTGCGTTTTTGCATGACTCAACATCACTGATCGGGCTAGCACAGCGCGAACTCGATCTCACGATCGTCGTCATCGACAACGACGGCGGTGCAATATTTTCGTTTCTTCCCCAACACGAGCTGCTGGAACACGAGCAATATGAGCATCTTTTCGGCACGCCCCATGCGACCGATCTCACCCAATTGTGTCGGGCGCATGGGCTGACGATCGCCAGCTTCGATGCTGACGCAGTTCATCACAACGCACGGCAAGCCGGCATACACGTGTTGATCTGTCATTCTCGACGAGACACCAACCTGGCAGTACTTGGCGAACTGCACGCTGTGGTGGCCGACGCCATGCGCCGCGCCCTAGCTCCATAAACCAGCGGTAACTCGATGAAACAACTTGCGCACAGACGCGACCAGGGTTTACCGCCTACTCTGCGCCCATGTCGAAGCCGGTTCCCGCGATCATTGCCCTCGTATGCGTCATGGCGTTGGTCGCCTGTAGCAGCGAGGCCGATGTCACCCAGGCCCAGCCCGAGCCGGGCCAGAACCTGACAGTCGAAGGTTCAAACGAAGAGGGCCCAATCTTTTTGACCTTTGGCGGCTTTTTGCACATTGATTCCTCGGGAGCGAACTTATGCTCGTCGCTCGCCGAGTCATTCCCGCCGCAATGTGGCGACGCGCTCGTGCGAATTGTCGGAAGCGCCGACGACATCATCGATGCCGCCCGCAGTTCATTCGACAACCCAGACGATGCCCCGATCACGACTGAGAACGACGTGACATGGAGCACCGAATGGGTAACGATTCCCGGACTTCTCGAAGACGACAGATTGATTGTCGACTAGCTCGACAACGCGCCGAGCATCGCTTGAAACTTGGCATCGGTCTCAGCTAGCTCCGCGGCCGGGTCGCTGTCAGCCACGACTCCTACCCCTGCCCATACCCGAGCCGTGGCGCCATCAATCTCTCCGGAGCGAATCGCAACGGCGAACTCGCCGTTTCCGCGAGCATCAAGCCAGCCGACCGGTCCGGCGTAACGCCCCCGATCGCCCGGCTCGAGTGCTGCGATCTGATCAAGGGCTTCGGCTTGGGGGTTGCCGCCGACTGCCGGCGTCGGGTGTAGCGCTGCGACCAATTCGAGGATCGAAGCTGGCGGGCGAGACAGTTGGCCCCGCACCAGGGTGCCAAGATGGTGCACATTCGCAAGCGACATAACCGAAGGCTCCGGCTCGGCGTCGACAAAGGAGCAGAACGGCAAAAGCTTCTGCAACAACCAAGCGATCGTGATTTGATGCTCGCCCCGATTCTTGGTCGAGTTGAGTAGAGAAACAGCCAACCGTTCGTCGTCAGCCGGGACCGTTGATCTCGGCATCGTTCCTGCCAACGGATGAGCGTGCACCTCGTCGCCAAAGCGGGCCACGAGCAGTTCGGGACTGGCACCAATGAAGCCATCAACGCCGAACACGCATGCAGTTGGAAAAGTTTCATGTAACCGATCGAGCACGCCATGCACATCGATGGGCCGGTCGGCTTCGACCCTGAGCTCTCGGGCCACGACCACTTTGGCGACCGCTCCGTCAACGATGCGATTGCGGGCGACCGCCACCACTTCATCTCGCCAGATTTGGGGGTCGATCACCGACTCAACCTGCTGCGAACGGCTCGAGCTCGGTGCACCGACACCGACCGAGGTCACGGCATCCGAGGTCAGGGCAATCGCACGATGGGCGTCGTCAATCGAACACCCGACAGCGATTACCGACACTTCGCCGTGATCATCAACGACCGCAACCTCGGGCACGATCAGTTCGCCAGCGGCTTGGCGATCGAACGGAAGCGCACCAAACGCGACGAGTCGGCCCGCATCGCCACCCTTTTCGACCGCTTCGTGTCCGGCAATAGCCGCCAGGCGTCGTTGCGCGCTCGCAAAGCCGGCCGGTCGATCAATTGGCAAACGGCAGTACTCGCCCAGGCCCGCGATCGTGCGCCGATGACGCTTCCAGACGAGGCCAGCGGCAGCTCCTAGCGCAAACACATCGATCGAACCCGGCTCAATTGCGTCGACAAGTACTGTCGGCTGAGAGTTCACCACGGCAGCAGCTGGGCGGCCAGACCGGCATCTGTGAGTACGCGCAGGACCTGCTCGGCGTGCGCCTGATCGAGCGTGTCGATCCGCAACTCCAGGATCGTGCTGCGAGCGCCCGTTGACCCCAATCCGTCATGGCCAACCTGCACGACATTGGCTCGGGCATCGGCAATCAGCTTCGACACCAACGCCAATCGTCCGGGAACGTCATCGAGCTCAACGAGAATGCGATGCAGTCGACCCTGATTTGCGAGACCTCGAAGCGTCACCGAAGACAAGGTACGCGGGTCGATATTGCCACCACACAAGACCACACCAACCTTGGAACCGCCAAACACATCTGGATAGGTGAGGCACGCGGCCAATGCCGCTGCGCCCGCACCCTCGACCACGGTTTTCTCAATCTCAAGAAGTAACGAAATCGACGCCTCGATCGCCGACTCCGGCACCACAACAACCTCAACACCGAGTTGCTTCAAAAGCGTTGCCGCAATATCGCCGGGCTCAGTAACCGCTATGCCGTCGGCCACCGTAGATCCGACTCGAGCAGTCGACGGGCGCCCTGCGAGCAAGTCAGCCATGGCGGGATACCGCTCGCTCTGCACTCCGATAATCCGGGTGGTTGCCGATTCGGCAGCTGCAGCAACAGCACACCCCGATGCCAGTCCCCCGCCGCCTACGGCCACCACGATGATGTCCAGATCAGGCTGGGCGTGCAGCATTTCTAGGGCGACCGTGCCTTGACCAGCGATCACGGCCGGGTCATCAAACGGATGCACAAAAACAAGGTCACGTTCGATAGCCAAGCGGCGCGCTTGGACAGCCGACTCCATCACGTCGGAACCGGCAAGCTCCACGTTCGCGCCCAGGTCTGTGGTGCGGGCCACCTTGACAAATGGTGTCGTCTCGGGCATCACGATCGTCGTGTCCAAATCGAGCCTCGTACCGTGATAGGCAACGCCTTGGGCATGGTTCCCGGCCGACATCGCAATGACTCCCCTGCCAGGAGCCACATCGAGAAGCCGATTCAGCGCACCCCGTTCTTTGAACGAACCGGTGTATTGCAGATTTTCGAACTTGAGCCAGACTTCAGCGCCAGCGATTTCCGACAGCGTCCGCGAATGGGTGAACGGCGTGTTCTCGACGGCTCCGGCTATGCGGCGAGCCGCATCGTGAACCATGACTCCCGACACTTCGGCAAGCGCTGCGTCACCGAACTCATGCATGGCTGTGAGGTTACGGGCCTATGCATGCACCGCATCGACCATCACCGATCGAAGAACCGTCGCCGGTCGATGTGCTGCCACAATGAGATCACTACGCAACCCAAACGACGAGAGAGACGAGAACAACGTGTCTGGCGCCAGCGAGCCAATCCGAGACTACGAAGACCTCACCGGTATGCAGTTGACCCCAGCGGAACTCGAAGGGTTTGTCTCACCGGGTGGCGAATGTGTGTTCAACTGGACCAACTCGCAGGGCTACCCCGTGGGTGTCGTAGTTGCCTATATCTGGCACGAAAACCGTTTCTTCACGACATGTGCCGAGCGTCGAGCCCGAGTGCCGGCGCTGCGAAAACGCCCG
The DNA here is from genome assembly GCA_937991435.1 of uncultured Acidimicrobiales bacterium. Classification (GTDB taxonomy): domain Bacteria; phylum Actinomycetota; class Acidimicrobiia; order Acidimicrobiales; family UBA10347; genus UBA10347. The sequence continues at coordinate 25,840 of CALKPY010000011.1, read as the reverse complement.
CAGTCGGCGGTAATCGTCAACAACGGAACCTATTGCGCGACGTGGAAAGGCGACTCGATTGTTCACTCCAATGCTGACCCTGGCTTCAACGAGCTGAAGCAGTGGTTCTACGGTGCCCTGTCAGGTACAACCGCCCGACCTGACGATGACGATGCACGCAACTTCCAGACGTTCCTTGACTCGCCACATCGGGTCATCATCGAAACCGAGGCCAACCTTGTAGTGAGTTTCGACGTAGGCCGGTTCCGCTCATTCACCGCCGAAGCCGTCGCCGCCGGTCTCGCCGACACTTGAACCAAGAAGCCCCCGACCAATGCAACGAGTAATCAAGGTCGAGGTACGCGCTGCGCCCGGTGCGACTCTGGCTGCGCTTGCCGACCTTTCGACCTACCCTCACTGGCTTCCGCTGGTCACCGAAGCAAGACCTGACAGCGATGAGACATGGGTCATCACGCTGCGGGCCAAGCTCGGCCCGCTCGCACGCTCGAAACAGCTCCGCATGCGCCGAACTGAGATGACCGAAAACCATGTGCGTTTCGAGCGCCAAGAAGTTGACGGCCGAGAACATGCGACCTGGACCCTTGACGCGGCGGTCAATCAAGACTCGAGCAGCCGAGACCGCAAGCTGACCACCGTGGTTATGACCCTGCACTACGACGGCTCGCTGTGGTCAGCTCCTCTCGAAGCGGCACTCGCCGCGAGCGAAGGAACCGCCGCCAAGAACTTTGATCGCTGGCTCCATGGTTGAACTGGTCATGTTGGATATGGCACCCGGCGCGGCCTTTGTCGAAGCACTCGAACGAACCTGGCTCGCCGGCAACGCAGTGTTTCCACTCGATCAACGACTTCCCACCGCCGACGCAGCCCGCTCAGTCGCGATAGTCCGACCGACTGCGGTTATTGGCTCCGACGGCGAACAACGTGCCCTCGACAACGGACTCCCGGTTGCCGATGGCGATGCCGTCGTCGTAACGACCTCTGGCACCACCGGCAAACCCAAAGCCGTTGTGCACACCCATGAGTCAATCGCCGCATCCGCGATTGCCACGAGCGCCTACCTCAACGTCGATCCCGCCTCTGACCGTTGGCTGGCATGTCTTCCCCCAACCCACATCGGCGGCCTTGCCGTGATCATGCGAGCTCTCCTCACCGGAACCCCTCTGACAGTGCAGCCAAGGTTTGAACCAAGCCTCGCCGAAGCGGCCGCACATTCGGGAGCGACACTGGTTTCGCTCGTGACTCGCGCCCTTCGCCAGATCGACACAAGCCTGTTCCGCTCAATTTTGCTCGGCGGAGCCGCCCCACCAACAGACCGGCCTCCGAACAGCATCGCGACATGGGGAATGACCGAAACCGGATCCGGCTGTGTCTATGACGGCTGGCCGCTACCTGAAGTCGAACTGCGTGCCGTCGACGGCGAGATCCACGTGCGTGCTCCCATGTTGTTCCGTTGCTATCGAGACGGAGCATCCGAGTCTGACCCACGAGACATTCACGGGTGGTTCTCAACAAACGACCTCGGCTCGATCGCGCCAGACGGCCGACTGTCTGTATCTGGACGCCGCGGCGATGTCATCAATACCGGAGGAGAAAAGGTGTGGCCGGGACCGGTCGAGGTTTTACTTTCCGCCCACCCGGGGATTGCCGAGGTAGCGGTATTTGCCCGGCCCGATCACGAGTGGGGCCAACGAGTTGTCGCCGCGGTTGTTCTTTCGGCCGGTCGTGTCACCCCGACGCTCGATGATTTACGGGATCTTGTCAAAGCCAATCTCGGCGTCTGGCACGCCCCTCGTGAGCTCGTTGTCGTCGAGCAGCTGCCCAAGACGGCTCTCGGCAAGGTCCAGCGACATCAACTGAAGTAGCGGCGACTGGGGCATCGGCGTACTCGACGCCAAATCTCATCTACGAATCACAAGCGCGCTGCTACGTTCCTTTGCATGCCCGCTGCTGCGTCTGATATCGAATTCTTCTGGGACCCGGTGTGTCCCTTTGCCTGGATCACCTCGCGTTGGGTCGAAAAGGTCGTCGCACAGAGCGATTACACCGTCGACTGGCGGTTCATCTCATTGCGATTGTTGAACAAGACCAAGAACTACGAAACCGATTTTCCTGCGGGTTACGAACACGGCCACACCGCCGGGCTGCGCATGCTCCGGGTCGCTGCGCACGTTCGCGACGATCTCGGCCGAGAACCAATCGGAGCGTTGTACACCGCGCTCGGAAGCGCCTACTTCGACACTCCCGTCGCCGACGCTGCCATCGCCCGTGACGCCTTGGGTTCCACAACGATGGTCGAAACAGCACTTCGTCAGGCAGAGCTCGATCCGAGCTATGCGGCCTCGCTTGATAACAGCGACCTCGACTCGATCATCGAAGCCGAAACCGAACTGGCTCTCAGCCGCACCGGACGAGACGTCGGCACACCAATCATCACGTTTGAACCGCCTGACGGGCTCTCATTCTTTGGCCCAGTGATCAGTCGAGTGCCGTCTGACGAAGACGCGTTACCGCTATGGCACGCAGTGACCACCCTTGCCCGCTTCCCCGGATTCGCGGAGATGAAGCGCAGTCTGCGCGAGAAACCACAATTGGCGGTGCTCGGCGGCACAACCGAAGCCCCCGACTTCGAAGACTGGAAGGGCGGGGCACGCGCTGCACACCTACCCGAGGAGCTGTGACGGGCGCTGGGCAAACAATCCATCCAGCCACGCGTCAAGTTGGTGGTTTCGAACTGCTTCCGGTCAGCACCCCACGGGTGCGACGAATACTCCAGCTACTCGTCGGTCTCGTGCTCTTTGGGGTGGCACTGGCTCTCGCCGTCGAAGCAGCACTTGGAGTCAACGCCTGGAGCGTCTTTTCCCAAGGTGTCAGCGACCTCACCGGTCTCAGTTTCGGAACGATCGTCGTGCTCACGGGCGTGGCTCTCGTCGCGATTTTGCGTCTTTTCCGCGAACCACTAGGGCTCGGGACTCTGCTCAACGCACTCATCATCGGACCGGTAGCCGACTTCTCTATCTGGGCAATTCCAGACACCGACGCCATGGTTCCCCGATTGGCCATGATCATTGCCGCTCCGATCGTATTGGGCCTGGCATCGGGGTTGTATCTCGGTGCCGGGCTTGGTCCGGGACCTCGCGACGGGTGCATGACCGCGCTCAATCGCGCAGGCGCCCCGCTCTGGGCAGCCCGCACGATTGTCGAACTTCTTGCGCTACTCGTTGGTTGGCTACTCGGCGGAGACGTTGGCCTCGGCACCGTATGGATGGCGACATCTGTTGGTTGGTGGGTGCAACTGTTCGTTCCACGGTTCAGAATTGACACACATGTCACCTGAACATTCACCTGACGACCTGACCGACCTTGTTGCCGACTGGCCAGGTCAACATCGCGTGCTGGCTCTCGCTACCGAGAACGAAGTAATTGCATGCACCGGCGACCTCGACTGGTCCACTCGAATTGCATCGGTCACAAAGCTGTTCGTCACATGGGCGGCTCTCATCGCCATCGAAGAAGGCACCATCTCTCTCGACGACCCGGCAGGACCCTCCGGATCGACCGTGCGTCATCTGCTGTCGCACACCTCGGGACTTGGTTTCGAAGATCCAACGCCACTGTTTAGCCCCGGACAACGTCGCGTGTACTCAAACGTTGGCATTGAACAGCTCGCCGAACACATCGAGCACGCCGCCGGCATCGCGTTTTGGGACTACCTACAAGAGGGAGTCCTGGTGCCTCTCGGGCTGACCGACATGGTGGCAGATGGCTCGCCAGCGCAAGGCATGCACGGCTCAGTCGCGCACCTGCTCGTCTTCGCTCGTGAGGTGATGAACCCAACGTTGCTCGACCCGTCCACCGTCAACCAGGCCACTTCGCCGGTGTACCGCGATCTCAAGGGTGTGCTTCCGGGTTTCGGCCCCGCGGACCCGAATCCTTGGGGCCTCGGATTTGAGATTCGTGGTATGAAATCTCCGCACTGGACAGCACCAAGTCACCCGGCCACGACGTTTGGCCATTTCGGCGGTTCCGGCTCGTTTCTCTGGATCGACCCGACGCGCCGGCTGATCGGTGCATCACTCAGTGACCAACCGTTCGGCGACTGGGCTGTACAAGCCTGGCCACTCGCAAACCAGGCTCTGATCGAACGCTACGGCTAGGCCATGGGCGTACTCATGGTGACGGTCAACGATCACGACATCGACGCGTGTAGCGACTTGCTGTTTCAGCTCGGTGCGCGCGCAATCGAGGAACAGCCTGCCAGCGCACCCGAACGCGACGTCGACCTGAACCGTTCCGCCGACACGGCTCGCACCACCCTGGTTGCCGGGTTCGAAAGCGACACGATGGCGCTGCATGCGCGTTCGCTAATCAATGAGCGGTGGCCAGGCCGCCTCGAAGACACAGGCTCAGAATCTCAGTGGCGCGACGCGTGGCTGCAACACCTGAAACCAATCACGACTGCCGGGTTCACAATCTCCGCACCGTGGCACGACGTTGAACGGGCGTCGGGTCACACGCCCATCATCATCGACCCTGGCCGAGCGTTTGGTTCAGGTCACCACCCCACGACACGTCTGTGCCTGCAGGCGCTCGTCGACCAGGTCAAGCCGACCAGCAGAGTTCTCGACGTCGGGTGCGGAACCGGTGTGCTCTCGATTGCCGCCGCCGCACAAGGCGCAGCGGCAGTAGTCGGGCTCGATCTGAACCACGACGTGCTCACCGTCGCTCAAGCCAATATCGAACACAATCAGGTAGATCATGTCGTGACCGTGAGCGATGAGCCAATCGGCGACGACGCTTCTGGGATGCAATCGGACCGGTTCGACATTGTTGTCGCGAACATTGTGATCGGCGACCTTCGCCCACTTGTTCCACAGCTAGAACAAGCATGTGAATCTACGCTGATCATGAGTGGTTTTTACGAGCACCAACTCGACTCGCTGTTGTCGAACATCTCCTTCACGCTCGACGATCAAGCCAGTCTCGACGGGTGGGCGTGCGCAGTGCTTCGGCGCTAGACGACATCAGCCAATCACATCAGCGAATCACATCAGCCAATTACAACGGCAGCTTGCTCCGACGCACAAATGTCATGCCATTCACATCCTTCGACATGGTCATTGACAAGCCCCATTGCCTGCATAAAGGCATAGGCCGTCGTCGGGCCGAAGAACTTCCACCCCAGCCTTTTCAACGCGACACTCAAGTCCTTTGAGGTCTGGGTTGTTGCGGGGGCGGGGCCATCGTGGCCGGTGAGGTCAGGCTCGCGTTCGTCGGGCCGCCACCGCCACAGCCACGCGGCGAGCGACCCGTGCTCCTCGACCATGTCAATCGCACGTTGTGCGTTGTTGATCGTGGCCTCGATCTTGCCGCGGTGGCGAACGATGCCCGCGTCGAGCAACAGGCGCTCGACATCAGACTCTTCGAATTGCGCAACCTGATAAAAGTCAAAATCGCTAAACGCCGCACGGAAGTTGTCACGTTTGCGCAGGATCGTCAGCCAAGACAACCCAGATTGGAAACCCTCGAGACAGATCTTCTCGAACAGCCGATTGTCGTCAAGAGTCGGACGGCCCCATTCGTCATCGTGATAGGCAACGTAATCATCGGCGTCGCCACACCACCAGCATCGGGTCGAGCCATCAGTGCCGACCTGGAGCCATTCAGGATTGTCTGCTACCACCGTCTCGAAGGTAGCTGACCGTTACACCGTTTTTTGTGGTTCCGCCCAGCTCACCGGCCAGACTTACGGCGCTACCGTCTCACTCGTGACCAACAAAATTCGTTACGGCGTTATTGGCACAGGCATGATGGGCATCGAGCACATCGAGAACCTCGCCGCGATTGACGACGCTGTCGTCGTCGCGGTGGCCGACTCAAATGCGCGCTCTCTGGAGCAGGGCATGGCTGCCACCTCTGGTACCGCCACCGCCTTTTCGTCGCACCACGCGTTGATTGACTCTGGGCTCTGCGATGCCGTCGTGTTGGTCACACCCAATTACACCCACCATGAGATTCTGCTCGACCTGTTGGCCACCGATCTGCATGTACTAACCGAGAAACCAATGTGCACCACGACCGAGGCGTGCAAAGAGATCGTTGCTGCCGCGAGCTCCAGGGCGGCTTTGACCTGGGTTGGACTTGAGTATCGCTACATGCCGCCAGTGAGCCGACTCATCGACGAGGTCCACAGCGGCGCTGTTGGCGCGCCACAGATGGTTGCCATTCGTGAACACCGCTTCCCTTTTCTCGACAAGGTCGATAACTGGAATCGGTTGAATCGCAACACTGGCGGCACGCTCGTCGAGAAGTGTTGCCACTACTTCGACCTAATGAATGTTCTGGTGCAAGATCGGCCGATCTCGGTGGTCGCCTCGGGTGGTCAAAATGTCAACCACCTTGACGAAGCCGTCGACGGTGAGCCAAGCGACATTCTCGACAACGCGTTTGTGATCGTCGAGTACCCCGGCGGCGTTCGGGCGTCGCTCGATCTGTGCATGTTCGCCGAAGCAACCCGCAATCAGGAAGAACTCAGCGTGGTCGGCGACCTCGGCAAGGCCGAAGCCCTCATACCTGACAATGTCGTTCGGCTCGGCCGACGCGGCGATCATTTCATCGGCGGCGTCGATGAGCATGAGATTCGCAATGACGAGATACGTGTCGCTGGCTACCACCACGGTTCGAGCTGGCTCGAGCACCGAGACTTCGCTTACGCCATCGCGTCGGGCACGCCGGCCAAAGTCACTCCGGTCGACGGGCTCTGGAGCGTGGCCATGGGCGAGGCAGCCCACCGATCGATCGAAGAGCGACGAATCGTTGACCTAAGCGAGCTCATCGGCGACGACGAACTCTTCGACCGGTAGCTAGCGAACCGGTTTAGTCCGGGTCGACGGCTTGCGGTTCGATCACCCGAGCTGTCACAAACGTGTCGATCGACGCCACAAACTCTGCAAACACGTCGCCGTCGCCCGCATCGATCGCGACATCGCCCGACTCACGCAGGGCCGCGAGCCGTTCGGGGGTGTACGCAATCTCGACGAGGGCGGCATGGGTAGCGGTCACCGACACATCGGCCTGGGCAACCTGCTGGTCGGTTGGATCGCCTTGATGGTTGAGCGCACAATTCTCTATGCCCACCAGATGGCGTGCGTCATGGTCACTGATTGTTAAAGCAATGGTGGCCGTTGCGCGGAACCGGCTCGGAACGAATCGCACCGCGAACATCTCCACGAGTTGCTCACCGGTCATTGCGGCCGTCACGCCCGGGGCCCGGACAGGACCCAGGTAATAGGACCCGTGACGCAGCTCGTGTGCCGCGCTCAGATATGCGTTGCGCCACGTGGCCGACTCTGACTGGTATCCGAGTTGCTCCATAGCGTCAGCCGACAGCGCCCGCGCGGGTTGGTGATCGGGTTGAGCGAAGATCAGATGGTTCAGAAGCTGAGCGACCCACCGATAGTCACCGTCGTCATATGCCTGTTGCGCCCCGGCCACGACGGCGTCGGCCCCGCCCATCATTTCGACATAGCGTTTGCCCGCAGGTTCGGGCGGAAGCGGATTCAGAGTCGCTGGATTTCCGTCGTACCAGCCGAGGTAGTGGTTGTACACCGAACGCACATTGTGGGAAAGCGTGCCGTAGTACCCCTGTACATGAGACTGTGCGGCAAACGCCTGCGGCATCTCAAGGCGATCCGCGATGTCGTCGGGCGTGAAGCCGTGATTCGCGAGGCGCAACGTCTGGTCGTGGATGAATCGGTATACGTCGCGTTGCAAGGTGAGGAATTCGCGAACGTCTTCGCGCCCGAATCGGGGCCAGTGATGGCTCGCGAACATCGTGTCGGTGTGGTCGCCCCACAGCAGCAACGCTTCCTGGATGTATTTACTCCACGCCAGAGAATCGCGAACCTTGGCTCCGCGGATTGGATACAGGTTGTGCATCGTGTGGGTGCAGTTTTCGGCCATGCACAACAAGCCCTTGCCCGGGAAGAAGAAGTTCATCTCAGCCGGTGCTTCGGCGTCGGGTGTGTTCTGGAAGATGATTCGTACACCGCCGACTTCGAGCTCCGCCCCTGTTTCGCTGATCGTTTCTGTTGGAGCAACAAGGCTGCGGTGCCCCAGCGGCATCGAGACGCCAAGGCCAGTGTTGACACGAGCTTGCGGACCGTGCTCAAGCAAGATTCCGAACTGATGGATCGCGCGCCGCATCATGATCGGTCCAGCCGTTCCGTTTTCGCTGACCGCCTCGTGCAGGAACCCTTCAGGAGCAATGATGCGAACGTCACCGGCATCGACCGCTTCTCGGCTTGTGACGCCAAGGATTCCGCCATAGTGGTCGACGTGGCTATGGGTGTAAATGACCGCACGCACCGGTCGTTCGCCAAGCGTTTCGTTGGCGAGCTGCAGACAGGCTGCAGCCGTCGGCGTTGTGGTCAACGGGTCGATAACGAGCCAGCCTTCGTCGGTATCGATAAAGGTGATGTTGCTGATGTCGTAGCCGCGCGCTTGCCACACGCCTTCGCTGACCTCAAAGAGGCCGTGAATTGCTGTCAACTGCCCTTGGCGCCACAAACCCGGGTGAACCGTGTCGGGCGACGGGCTCCCGTCACGCAGATATTCATGCTCGTTGCCGTCCCAGGCGACGCCAGTAGCGCGACCTATCGCCAGGTCGTCCAGTTCCGCAACCAGGCCACGTCGAGCGAACGCGAAGTCGACTTCATCGTCAAAGTCGATGACAGCGGCGCTGTTCGCGTCGCTGGTTGAAGTCGATGCCGGTTTAGGGCCGTGGGTCTCGGTCATGTGGCGATCGTACGACGAACCTTGGGTTCAAATTCGCACCGCACCGCTCGTCTGGCTTGGCTCAATCGACGAGAATTGGCAAGCTCGAGAAGTCAATCGAGAATGCTGGAGCAGTTTCGCCTTCGAACGCCTCGACGTTCTTCGCCTCGTACTCGACCTCGAGCACCAGGTATGCCTCGTCACGAGCGTCTGAAAGATCGACAACCAAGTTCGGTTCTGTCAACAGGTCGACGTTTTTCAAGACCACGCCATCTTGATCAACGACTGCCACCTTAAACGTGTCAAACAGTTCGGCTTCGAGTTGGAACTTAGGCGACGGGAACTTGGTGCTTCCGTTACAAGCGCATGGATACAGCTGGTGGTCGAAACTGAGCGTCAAGCACTCTTTCGTCAAGTCCGATGCGCTGAATCCCCACAAATACCCTGCTGATCCACGCGCGTACACGCAGTCGTCGACCGACGTGAAGCCCAAAGGCATCGCCAAGAAGCCATTGGTTGAGACCATCGTTGAACCGCAACCCGATTGGGTCGTGAAATCGAAACACAGGATTGTTGATTCAGGCGTCGGCGAGGGAATGAACAAGCGGTTCGTGGCTTCGTTGTATTCAACCGTGCCGATTCTCGGCGTGGTCCCGAATCCAGCCATGCTTGACGAGATTTGTGACATGGCGGCCTCGGCTGCGTCGGAACCGGGAACAGGCCATCCAGTCTTGTTACGACACAGCACCGCATCGAGGTTCAGCATGCACACATTCGTGGTTGCTCCGTCGGCATCTCGGTACATGAAAAGGCGCCCGGCGTTGATCTTGGCCTCGGCCATAATCGAAGTCTGGAACGAGTCGCAGGTGTCGTTCGCGTTCACATCCCAGCAGTTGAGAATCTGGCCGAAGATCGAATAGTGCGGTTCACTCGATGTGTTTCGCAGCAACGGTAGTGTCCAAAATAGTTGCGCCGAGTCCTCGTCGAACACCGCATCGGTTCCGGAACCGGTGACCCCGTGCGACGCATCGAACGGAGCGAACGTGCTGGCCTTGACGCCTGCTCCATACTCAGCGCACGCTGCGAATGAAGCCACATCGACGCAGTGCACTCGATGATCATCGGTGAACATGAACAGGCGGTTCCCGACCCGAGTCAGGCCGCCGCCGCGGGCGGCATATGTCAGGCTTCCGTCTGCTGTCTCGTTTTCCAGGTCCGAGATTTTGATGCTGTTGAAGCAGGGCTCGTCGGCAATGGTGTCCCAACAAAAAAGATCCAACGACTGCGGCCGCTGACCTAGGTACCAGATTTTGGTACCGACAACCTCAGCGTGCGCCAGATACGGCATCGCTATATCTGATACAGGAAACGCTGGCGCCGGGTCGAAGCACCACTCATTGGCGTCGGTATCAAAGCACGACATGTATCCCGATGCTGGCTCCAGGGCATAGACGTTGGTGCCGACGAGTATTGGCTTCATGCCTCCGGCCCCGACATGAGCCGGCGCAACAGGTTGCGGAAGGTCGACTTCGGTGGAGCAACCCAGGTCGCAGGTCGAGAAGTGAGCCGTAGCGTTTCGACTCAACGAAGCTCCGAGACCTATTGCTGCACCGAGAAAAACATCAGGGGCGTCATCGCGCAACGTGACCCGCACATCGTTGGCTGTCGGAAAGGTGATAGCTAAAAGACTCGGATCGAGATTGTTTGCTCTCACCAGATCGCGAGCCACCAGGGTTGCCGCGTCGGGATCTTCGGTCGACACCCATGTCGCCACGCTGCCAAGTGCTGCTGCATCCGCCGCACCTTGAAGGGTCTGCCCTTGTCGGTCGAGCGAAGCGAGATCAACAGCCAACGCCGCAGCGCTCATTACAACGACCAGTAACACTGCTACCAAGGCGAGCACAGCGCCACGCTCACCCGACAGGCGCAAGCGTTCAACTCGGGTTCGCATCCGAGAGAGCGCCTGACCAATCATGCACATCTATCGGCGTGAAAGACCTTGTTTTTAGGGCTGCAAAGACCCCAGAAATGGGCAAATTCGCATCAGAATGCTGGTGATTTCAGTCAACCAGCACTGGAAGGTTCGAAAAGTCAGCACGAAAACCTGGAAGATAGCCATCAAGGAAGGCTTGTTCTCCTACTGCTCGGATCTGCACATCGAGCGTGACGAAACTGTCCGTTGTCGTCACGGCGGACAGGTCTACGCTTTTGTTCGCCTTCTCAAGAATCGACTCCCGGGCTACGAGCACATTGCCGTCGGCGGCGTACACGGTTACATCGAATTTGGCGATCTGCTCGGGATCGACCTCGAACCTCGGCGTGGGGAATGCCGGCGTGCCGTCACAGGTACACGGATACAAGCGCTGCGAGAACGCAATATCAAGACACGTTGACTGAAGATCTCGAGTGAACGAGGCCAACGGTCCACGACCAAATGCCAATACGCACGTGCCGTCTGATGCAAAACCAAATGGGCGTACCGCGACCCCGTCTGCCACTAGGCGCTCAAAACCACACAGATCCGAATCTACGAAGTCGAAACAGGCTGCATATGAAGATCCGGTAGACCCTGGCACATACAACCGATTCGTATGTTGGTTCCAATGTGTGATCCCGACGTGGCTGTTTTCAGAGGTGGGAAGGTGAATAGCGAGCGCATCGTGTAGCGGCCGTGTGGCCGACTCGGCGACCGTCGCGGCGTACGCGGTTGCGTCAAGGTCAAGATCTGCACAGCGAATCACCTCGATGAGCACCACACACACCGCTGTTGGATTTCCGTCGACCGATCGGTGAAAGAACAAGCGCCCATCGGTCGGCGAAGCGCCGAACGCAATATCGAGTTCGAGACCTGATCCACACGGCCCATGCGTGATCGCGTCCCAACACCTGACGGTGACTCCTGGCGTGCCTTCCAGGGCCGTCAACTCGTTGTCGACGATCGGGATGGCGAAATAGATGCGTGCGTTTGCCTCGTCGACGAGACGATCGATTCCGCTTCCAGAAGTTCCCATAGTCGGGTCCGCAGCATCGAGGTCAACGTTTGCTGCTGGCAAGCCGTCAGGTCCGTACTCTGAACACGGGGCCTTCCACGACAGGTCGAAACAATGCACGGTGTGATTGTCGGCATAGACAAACAGTCGATCGCCTAGGTGCGCAAGACCGCCGCCTCGGCTCACATATTCATGACCGAGCGAAAAAGCAGACGGTTCCGGTGCAATGAGGTGCTCGTCGACGCAGGGTGTCTCGGTGATGGTCTGCCAGCACCGCAGATACAGCCCATGCGAATGCTGCGCCAAGAACCAGATTTGAGTACCAACGACCGCGGTGTGTGGAAGCCGATCGGTGTAGGTGTCGCCCATTGGGAAAGCCCAGCGGGGGTATCCGGGGCAGTCTTGTGCCAACACCCGATCGAGGCACGCAATCTGATTTCCGGACCGACTGATTGAATACACCTTCGCTCCCACCAGGATCGGTGCGAAACCGTCGATCGGTTGCGATGGGGTTATCGACGTACCTGGTGCAGGAACATCCACGTGAAGCCCACATGGCGACACGCACTCGGCGAGATACGCCGTGGCTGCGCGTTCGATCGTTCCACCTGCGCCGATAATTGAGGTCAAGAAAAGCTGTGGTGATTCATCGGTCACGGTGACCATCAACTCGTTGGCACTCGGCGTTTGAATCGCATAGGCGACTTCGCCACCGAAGCCGTTCGCGATGATGAGCTCTCGAGTTGTTTCCGCCGCTGCCGACGCATCGCCCGTCGATACCCAGGTGGCTACCGCTCCCAGCGAGGCAGCATCCGCGACGCTCTGAAGCTGTTGCCCGCGGCGATCAAGCGCTGCAAGATCAACCGCCAAAGCGGCGCTTCCCAGCACAACCATGATCATGACGGCGACGAGTGCCAGCACCGCGCCGCGCTCGCGATGAGGCAGGTCGCTACCTCTTTTACCCGCCATCAGTCCCACCTGTAGTCATTCGGCCTATTGCCGCTGTTCTTGAGACCTATCGGCGACCAGATGACACTTCCCCCGATTTGGGGTACGCCAGGCGAGGTCCAGCGCGCAAGCTCGGGCTCACGATGCCAAGCAACACAAACGCAAGATTGCTAGCGTCGTTTCGCAATGAGCTCAGGCGCCGGACAGGCCCCCAACCGCGGGCGTCGCAGGCGTCGAGGAGCTACGTCGGCGCGTAGTCGCGTTCTGGAGCAGCGGCCCTTCGCTCAACCGCGTCGTCGCATCGCTGCAACGGCCGCTGTCTCTGCTGATGAACTCGAAGCAATTCATCTCGCATCGCTCGACGTTTTGGCCAACACGGGCATTGACTTCCTGCACGACGAAGCTCGCCAGCAGCTCCGATCTGCCGGAGCCACAGTCGACGGCGAACGCGTGCGTTTCGATCCGGATCTCGTGCTCGACCTCATCGCCACGGCACCGTCGCAGTTCACGCTGCACGGACGCGACTCGGAACGAGATCTGACAATTGGCGGCGACTACCTCGCATTCAGCGCCGTCGCCAGCGCTCCCAACTACGTCGATCGGGCGACAGGCCGGCGAATCGGTGACCGTGAGGGTTACCAGCTGCTACTCAAGCTCTCACAGATGCTGAACTGCGTGCACACCCTGGGTGGCTACCCCGTCGAACCCGTCGATCTGCATCCGTCGATCAGGCACCTCGAAGCCACGTGGGATGCCTTGACCCTCACCAACAAGTCGTTCCACGTGTACAGCCTGGGCCGCCAGCGAAATCTCGATGCCATTGAAATGGTCCGCATTGCTCGCGGGGTCACCGACAACGAACTCGACGAACAGCCCAGCCTGACAAGCATCATCAACGCCAGTTCACCGTTGCGGTACGACACCGTCATGCTCGAAGGCATCATGCAAATGTCGGCTCGCAATCAAGTAATCATCATCACGCCATTCACCCTCGCCGGGGCGATGGCGCCGATAACTCTTGGCGGTGCACTCGTTCAGCAAAACGCCGAAGCTCTGGCCGGCATCGCGATGACGCAAGTCGTTCGCCCCGGTGCGCCAGCGATCTACGGCGGGTTCACATCGAACGTCGACATGAGGTCAGGCGCTCCGGCCTTTGGCACACCTGAGTACGCCAAGGCATGTCTCGTCGGCGGCCAACTCGCACGCCGGTACAACCTGCCATACCGGTCGTCGAACGTGAGCGCGTCAAACGCCGTCGACGCGCAGGCGGGCTACGAAAGCACCTGGGCTCTATGGGGCGCTGTTATGGGCGGCGTCAACTTCTTGATGCACGGTGCTGGGTGGATGGAGGGCGGCCTGCACGCCAGCCCCGAGAAAATGATCATCGACGCTGACCTGCTCAATATGGTCGCGACCTTCCTCGAACCGATTGACACTTCACCCGACGCCCTGGCCGTCGAAGCCATCGCCAACGTTGGACCTGCCGGCCATTTCTTTGGCGAAGAACACACCCAAACGCGCTACCAGACAGAGTTCATGAGCCCCATGGTCTCCGACTGGCGCAACTGGGAAAGCTGGACCGGAGCAGGCAGCCCCGACGCGTATGAACGGGCCGAATCGGTAATGCACGAATTTCTCGATGCGTACGAAGAACCAGCATTTGACTCATCCACCCGCGCCGAACTTCGTGACTTCGTCGACCGACGAGTCGCCGAGGGCGGCGTCGAGACCGACTACTAACAACTCGATAATCCACACTTGGAGAAGTCATGAAATCCACGGCTCAGGTCGTCGTCATCGGCGGCGGAGTTATCGGCGCCAGCGTGCTCTATCACCTGACCAAGGCTGGTTGGACCGACGTCGTGCTCGTCGAACGCACTGAGCTCACCGCGGGTTCCACCTGGCATTCCGCCGGAGGAATGCACACGCTCAACGGCGACCCCAATGTCGCCAAGCTGCAGCAATACACGATCGAGCTCTATAAGGAAATCGAAGAAGTCTCCGGTCAGGACTGCTCGATCCACATCACCGGCGGTGTGATGTTGGCCGACACCCCAGAGCGCATGGAATGGCTTCGCATGTCACATGCGCGCGGCCGATACCTCGGAATGGACACCGAACTCATCTCGGTGGCCGAAGCAAAAGAGCTGCTGCCGATCTTCGAAGAGAAGTACTTCGTTGGTGCGATGTACGACGCTCACGAAGGCCACGTCGATCCTTCTGGCGTCACCCACGCCTATGCTAAAGCCGCTCGCAATGCGGGCGCAGAGATCTACCGAGACACATGGGCGCGCGACATGAGTCGTAACCCCGACGGCACCTGGCGCATCGATTTGCTCCAGACCAGCAGCGGCGAGGACCTCGGCTCAATCACGTGTGACCATGTCGTGAACGCTGGCGGGCTCTGGGCTCGCGAGGTCGGTCGCATGGCCGGGCTTGAGCTTCCGGTGCTGGCCATGGAACACATCTACATCGTGACCGAAGAGCTCGACGAAGTCACGAGCTGGAACGCCGACAAGGGCGAAGAAATGTTGCATGCCATCGACTTCGGCGGCGAGATCTACATGCGTCAAGAGGGCAAGGGACTCCTTCTCGGAACCTACGAACCGAACGGCCGCCCATGGTCCGTCGACGAAACGCCGTGGGACTTCGGCATGAAGCTGCTCGACCCGAACCTGGACTACATCGCTGACTCGCTGCAACGCGGCTTCGATCACTTTCCAATCTTTGCCCAGGCGGGCATCAAAGACATCATCAACGGCCCGTTCACGTTCTCACCCGACGGCAACCCGTTACTTGGTCCTGTGCGAGGGCTGCCTGGCTATTGGTCTGCGTGTGCCGTCATGGCTGGGCTCTCCCAAGGCGGCGGCGTCGGCCTGGCGTTGGCCAACTGGATCACCGAGGGCGACCCTGGTTTCGACGTCTGGGCTATGGACATCAGTCGATACGGCGACTTTGCGAGCATGGCATGGACCAACACCAAGGTCCGCGAGAACTATGGGCGTCGCTTTCGCATCAGGTATCCAAACGAGTTCCTTCTCGAAGGCCGCCCTCTCGACACCAGCCCGATCTATGACCGACTGGTCAAAGCCAACGCGGTCTTTGGCGACTCCTTCGGACTTGAGACTGCTCAGTGGTTCCAAAAAGACGGACTCGATCCCGTCGAAGACTTCACCTTCGGGCGCTCCAACGCCTGGGACCAGGTCAAAGAAGAGACCCTCGCTGTTCGCAATGGCGTGGGCTTGATGGAAACAACGGGTTTCTCAAAATTCGAATTCTCGGGTCCAGGTGTCCGCAGCTGGCTCGACCGCATTTTCACCAACAACATGCCCAAGCCTGGCCGAATGGTGCTCGCGCCGATGACCAACGAACGCGGCAAACTCATTGGCGACTTGACCGTGGCCTGTCCTGCGCCAGCGCGCGGCACGGCCGAGGGACCCCGCACCTCACCAACCGGTGGCGCAACGGCCAACACATCTCAACACGAGCGCTTCTTTGTGTTCGGTTCAGGCGTTGCTGAGCGCTACTACCAGCGCTGGTTCGACCAGCATCTACCCGACGACGGCTCGGTCGCGTACACCACACACGGATGGGACATGTGCGGGCTGTCGATTGCCGGCCCCAAGTCTCGCGAACTACTTGAACGGGTGACCCGACAAGACGTGTCGGCCGAAGCATTTCGATTCATGGCATTTCAGCAACTCGAAATTGGTTGGTCGACCGTGTGGTGCGGTCGGGTGAGCTATTCAGGAGACCTGGGTTATGAGTTCTGGATGCCCGCCAGCCGCCAACGAGCGGTCTACGACGAGCTCCTTGCCGCAGGGGCAGACCTCGACGTGCGCCTGTTCGGAAGCGCAGCGCTCAACTCGCTTCGCCTCGAAAAGAGCTTCGGGTCATGGGCCCGCGAATTCCGACCGCTGTACACGCCGTTCGAGGCTGGGCTGGACCGATTCGTCAAGCTCGACAAGCCTGGTGGATTCATTGGACAAGACGCCCTCGTCGCCGCGGCGGCCGCGGGCCCGGATCTGCGTCTGTTGACATTCACGGTCGACGCAATCGACCACGATGTCATTGGCGACGAGCCGATCTGGCATAACGGCGAAGTAGTTGGCTGGGTCACTTCTGGCGGCTACGCCCACCACAGCGAAGAATCCGTCGCGCTTGGTTACGTACCGGCGAATCTTGAATCGTCGACCGGGAGCTTCGAGATCGAAATCGTCGGCGACCGGCGATCTGCGACCCGTGTTGACGGCTGTCTATGGGACCCAAAATCTGCTCGTATGCGCGGCTGAACGTACGTTCAGCATGGCAGAATCTTTGCGTGCCAGAAATCGCCATCGGTGCTCGAATCCGCACCTCGCCATTCTTTGACTCAACCGTCTCAGCTGGCGCCTCATCGTTCACGATCTACAACGGCATGTACATGCCGACCGGCTACGGCGACGCTCGTGCCGAATACGAGCGGCTGACCGAAAACATCGCACTCTGGGATGTCGCTGCGGAACGCCAAGTCGAGATCGTCGGCCCCGATGCTGCGGCGCTAACCCAATACGTGTGTGCCCGGAGCCTGAGAGGCATGGTCGCCGGGCGCGCCCGCTATGCGCCCATGTGCGATCACCAGGGCCGACTCATCAACGACCCCATCGCTATGTGCCTCGACAACGATCGCTACTGGCTTTCGATCGCCGACAGCGACGCGCTTTTGTGGGTGCGAGCCGTGGCTGGCGAACGCGGGGCCGACGTTGAGGTCTTCGAGCCCGACGTATCGCCGTTAGCAGTCCAAGGGCCCCGGGCCGACGAACTTGGCCGCGAACTCTTCGGAGACGAAGTGATCGAGGCACTCGGCTTTTTTCATCACAGAACAGTTGAACTCGACGACATACCGATGGTGCTGTGCCGATCTGGTTGGAGTAAGCAAGGCGGATTCGAGCTGTTCCTCACCGACGGGTCAAAGGGCACCCAACTATGGGACCTCGTGATGGCCGCGGGCGAGACCTTCGGCATTGGACCAGGCACCCCGAACCACGCGGAACGAATCGAAAGCGGGCTGTTGAGCTTCGGCTCCGATCACGACCGCGACACCGATCCAATCGAAGCCGGGCTTGGTGCGTTCACCTCGCTTGCCTCCGATGTTGACTTCTGTGGAAAGCAAGCGCTACAAGCTCGCGTTGACTCAACAACCCGACGACCAATCGTCAACATCACCTTTGATAGTCCTGCCACCGAGTCACGCGACATACAGCCTGCTTCGCAGCCGACCACGGCAAGCGTCGATGGCAAGGTCGTCGGCGAGATTCGAACGTCGGTATGGGGCCCAAGGCTCAACGCATGGATCGGCTTGGCTCAGCTACAGGCTCCATTCGATGCACCCGGTACCACGATTGAGTCGGTCGACGGCGCTGGTCGCACCGTCACTGCGGTTGTGACCAACGAACCGTTTGGCACCATCAGAACCAGCTGAGCAGAGCTGCATAGCTCCAGCCGCATCGAACGAAGCCAGGCTGTGATGCCAGACAGCCCGGTGTCGCCAGCACGGTCACAGCAGCGGGCGCAACTGCACTCGGGCCGGAGCCATGCGACCGGGCAGCTCAATGTGCCACTCTGCATCGTTCACCCACGCGGCAGTGATCTTCTCGCCCCGATCGACCCATGCCATGCCCACTGCTGCACCAACGGTGTGTCCCCACATGCCGTCGGTGACGTAGCCGACCATTTCGCCATTGCGCCACACCGGTTCGTTGTGGTGCATCAGCGCCGTCTCGTCGTCGATCGCGACCTGGACCAACCGCTTCGAGGCTCCCATTTCGCGCTGGGCCTCGAGTGCAGCTCGCCCAATGAAGTCCGCGGGCTTGTCCCAAGCCACGGCAAACGACAGGCCCGCTTCGATTGGGGTCTCGTCGGGCGAAACCTCGTGGCCCCAGTGTCGGTAGCCCTTTTCGAAGCGCAGAGAGTTAAGGGTGTTGTATCCGCACAACTCCATTCCAAAAGATTCGCCCGCCGCGCGCAGCTCGTCGAACACGTAGACCGCAAACTCGGTCGGCACGTAGAGTTCCCAGCCGAGTTCACCGACATAAGACATGCGGTTCGCCCAGACACGCGCCGAGCCGAGATCGATCCACTGGTTCGTGGCAAACGGAAACGCTTCGTTGGATAGGTCAGTTCCCGTGAGCGGTTGAAGCAGCTCACGCGACTGCGGCCCCATCACGGCGAGCACCGCGTAGGCGCTCGTCACGTCGGCCACCGTCGCATTGGCTTCGCCGCCCGGATGATTCTCAATCGCCTGGCGGATCGAGTGCAGGTCGCGCGACCGCGTGCCGGCTCCGCCAATGACATGAAACTCGCGCTCGCTCAGGCGGCTAATGGTCAGGTCGGCTTCGATGCCGCCTTGCGGGTTGAGCCATTGGGTGTAGGTCGAGCTTCCAACGTCGCCAGCAACCGCCCCTGCCGACATGCGGTCAAGCACCGCTGCCGCATCGGCCCCTTGCACGAGGAACTTGGCAAACGAGGTCAGGTCGAACAGGCCGACGCCTTCGCGTACCGCGCGATGTTCGATGGCATTTGCCTCGTGCCAGTTCTGACGGCCCCACGAGTACTCGTACTCGGCGTTGATCCCAAGCTCGGGGCGGGCAAAAAACATGGGGCGTTCCCAGCCGTTGAGGGAACCAAAGCAGGCGCCCTCGTCGGCAAGTCGCTCATGTAATGGTGACCGACGCAAGTTGCGTGCCGTCTCATATTGGCGATGCGGCCAGTGCGGCGCGTAGAGCAGACCGAGGGTTTCGACCGTGCGATCACGCAGGAAACGTTCCGTCGATTGGAAGCCTTCGAACCGGCGAATGTCGACATCGCTGAGGTCCATTGGTGGGCTGCCTTCGGTGATCCAGTGCGCGAGTGCCATGCCGACACCGCCCGCGGACTGAATCCCGATCGAGTTGAATCCAGCGGCTACGAACAGGCGCGGCAGCGATGGTGCTTCGCCCATGATGTACGCGTCGTCAGGGGTGAACGCTTCGGGTCCGTCAAACAGCAACCGCAACCCAGTCTCGTGCAGTTTGGGAATGCGATCAAAAGCGTCGGGCAACCAGTGCGCCAGATGGTCAGGGTCAGGATCCATCGTGACAAACGGCTTGTCGATCGGTGGCGGACCCGACTCAGGCCAGGGCCGACCTATCGGTTCGAACAACCCAACCAGCATGGCCCCGCCGGCCTCGGGCTTGAGATAGGCCCAGCGCTCCGGGTCTCGCAGGATCGGCCAATCAGACTCGCAACCTTTGACCGGCTCGGTGACCACGTAGTGATGTTCCGCGGCCATCAGCGGCACGTCGACACCCTGCTTCGCCGCGAGATGTCGGGTCCAGAGACCACAGGCCAGAACAACGGTGTCTGCTTCGATTCGTTCGCCGTTGTCGAGCACCACACCCGTGCACCGACCGTCGGTCACGATCAGATCATCGACCCCAACACCTTCTGCAACTCGTGCACCGCCCATGCGAGCGCCTTTGGCCAACGCCATCGTTACGTCGCTCGGCCCCACCGCTCCGTCGTGAGGAAGCCAGATACCGCCCACGAGGTCGTCGGTCTTGCACAGCGGAAACTTCTCGGCGATCTCAGCGGGGCTGATTTCATGGGCCTCGACACCGAGGTAGCGAGCCATCGCTGCAGTGCGCCGCAGTTCTTCCCAGCGGGCCTCGTTTGGTGCCAGCGATATCGCACCTGGTGCTCGAAAGCCCGTTGCCTGGCCGGTCTCGGCTTCGAGCTTTTGGTAGAGCTCAAGGGTGTACTGCGCAAGCCGGGTCAGATTTTCGGTCGACCGAAGCTGAGCGACGAGACCGGCGGCATGCCAAGTGGTGCCAGCGGTCAGTTCGTGGCGTTCTAACAACAGCACGTCGCTAACACCGGCCTTGGTCAGGTGATACGCGATCGAGGTGCCAACGACACCGCCGCCGACCACAATGACCTCGGCCCGGCTGGGCAACGGTCCTGATCGAGAAGCGCGAGTTTCACCCTTCGGCGGCGTGGCTATCGGCGTGGTCGTTGTAGGCATCGTTGTGTCGGTCATGAGATCTCCCCCTGGAGTCCTGCGATCGCTCCGTCAGCGAGGGCTCTGACGCCCACGATCAGAAGTTCTACGGTGTGCGCGAACAATTCGTCGGTAGGCAAGTGCGTGGGGTTTCCGGCGCCGATCTCGAATCCACAGAATCCGTGCAACGCGCTTCGGACAGCAACAGCACCATGCATGCGTTGGTCGTCGTTGAGATCAAACCCCCGCAACGATGACGCGAGAAGTTCAATGACCCGTTGAACTGCAGCTTCGAGTTCACGATCGCCCGCCACGGGATAGCGGTCAGCAATGCCGTACAAATGCGGAAGCTCATGGGCGAACCGACGCCAAGCGTGGGCGATGGCCCGAACGGCGTCGCCGCCCGACACGCCGATCGCTGCTGCCGCCAATCGTTCGAGAAGCACTTCTCGTTCGCGCAGGCCCAGCTCGCGCCAAACAGCGTCGAGGCCGTCAACATGGTTGTACAACGCGGGTTGCGTGACGTCGAGATTGTTGGCGATCAACGTGAGCGTGAGCTTGTCTGGGCCGTGCGTTTCGAGAAGCTCCGCTGCCATGTCGACGATGCGCTCGCGTCGCAACGCAGGGCGGTTCGCAGCCATGTCAGCCCCGCAGATGTTCGTTCGCTGGGTCAAAGATCGGGCCGTCAAGCACAGTGGCCTCACGTTTGTCGCCGAGGATCATCACCTGTAACGCTGTTCCCGGATCCGCGTGAACGGCGTGAACATAGGCAAACGCCAAGCTCTTGTCGACCGAGAACCCGTAGCCACCGCTGGTCGTAAGGCCGATTGCCTCGTCGCCAGCAAACACTCCTTCGCCGCCGAGGCAGTCTGCATCATCAGCGTCGACGTCGAGATAGACGAGCTTCCACGGATTTCCACTTGGTGGATCATCGAGTCGGTCACTTCCGACAAACGCGCCCTTGTCACGTTTGACGAAGAATTCGACGCCCGCCTGTGACGGACCAATGTCATGGGTCAATTCATGGCGAGTGAGATAGGCCTTTTCCATGCGAAGCGAATTCAACGCGTGGCTCCCGAAGTCAGCGATACCGAGATCTGCGCCTTGCGCAAACAACTCGTCGTAGACAACGCCCATGTCTGCGAGCGGCATATGTAACTCCCAGCCGAGTGATCCGGTGAAGCCGACACGGAGCGCTCGCATCTCGACGCCGGCAATCGACAGGTCCTGCATCGACAAGAACCGGAAGTTCTCGTTTGACACGTCGGTCTGGGTGCAGCGGCTCAATAACTCGCGTGAGTTCGGCCCCGCAATAACGATGGTGCCGACGTCGGTTGATCGGTCGATGATGGTGACATCGTCATCGGCGGAAATATGTTGGTTGAACCAGTCGAGATCTCGCTGCTCGCCCATTGGACCCGAGATCAGGTAAAACGCATCTTCGCTCAACCTGGTGACGGTGACTTCGGTTTCAATACGCGCTTGTTCGGTGAGCACATAGTTGAGAGCAATGCGACCGTCGGTCTTTGGAATGCGGCCGGTGGTCATGCGATCTAGCCACGCAGCAGAGTCGGCACCAACGACTTCGTACTTGGCGAATGCAGTGAGGTCGATGACCCCGACTTGTTCACGCACGACCCGACATTCTTCGCGGGCTGCTTCGTGCCACCTCGGGCGACGCCAACCGTGGGCGTCTTCGAGCGGCTGATCTTCGGGCACGAACCATTTGGGTTGTTCCCAGCCATAGGCCTGGCCGTGCATTGCCCGTTTTGCAACCAGTCGGTCATACAAGCCGCTCGTGCGTACCGGGCGATTGGCGAGGCGTTCTTCACCCGGCGGGTGCACTCGGAACATCCACTCGTAGTCCTCGCGACATTTCGCCGCGATGTAGTCGTCGTCAGCCCAGCCGAAGCGGCGAGGGTCGACGCCCCGCAGACTCAACTCGGTTTCGCCGTGCACGATCCACCGAGCGAGTTCTCGCCCTGCCCCCGGGCCCCATGCCAGCCCGATCGATGATCCGGTGTTCAACCAGTAGTTGCGCACGCCCGGGGCCGGGCCGAGCAGCATCGGCCCATCGACCGTGTGCGTGATCGCTCCATGCACTGCGCGCTTGATGCCCACTTCGCCCATGATCGGCACCCGGTTGAATGCCTCTTCGAGCCACGGGGCGATCTTGTCGTAATCAGCCGGGAACAACGGATTCTCTGCTTCCCACGGAACCCCGTCAGGCCAGATCTGTTCGGCCCCGCGATGTTCGTAGATGCCGATCAGTCCTGCGGTCTGTTCCTGGCGGATATAGCCAGCCACACGATTGTCCCGCATGACCGGCATCTCAGCATCGGCGTCGACAAACGCCTGCAGCTCTTCGGTCACAAGATAGTGATGCAAGATGTTCGCCTGCGGAACGCCGAAGCCGCTCAACTCCGCGACCTGATGGGCATAACAACCCGCAGCATCGACCACGTGCTCGCAGACAATGGTTCCCTTTTCGGTTACCACCTGCCATTCGCCGTTGTCGAGCAGGTTCACCTCGACCACTCGGTTTCGGCGCGAGATATGGGCGCCTGCAGCTCGTGCCCCGTTCGCAAATGCCATGGTGACGCCTGATGGATCAACGTGGCCTTCACCCTCGGTCCAAATCGCAGCGATGGCGTCGGTGAAGTCGTAGTGCGGGTTCAACCGGGCCATCTCGGTCGGACCGACAAGTTCGATTGGATAACCGACGTAGCGGCCGACGCCAAGGTGGGTCTTGAGCGCGTCGACCTCTTCGTCGGTGTACGCGACTCGTATGCCGCCGGGCTGGTGCAAAGAAACCGCTTGGCCGGTCAGTTCTTCGAGCTCCTGGTACAGCTCGAGTGCGTAGTGGTGAAAAGCAGCCGTGGTGTAGTCGGCAACTGACCGGGTGATCTGGCCTGCTGCGTGCCACGTTGATCCAGAGGTGAGCTCAGCCTTTTCGACGAGCACACAGTCTGTCCAACCCTCGCGACTGAGGTGCCACAACAGTGACGCGCCGTGCACGCCTCCGCCTATAACAACGACGCGAGCACGATTCGGAAGATCCATGCAGCGCACATTACGCACTCGTTAGAGACTCTTGCAAACGGTAAGGCTTCCTAACCGGCCCGTCGAGATAGCCATCATCACATTTCTGCTAGACGTACTAACAGCTCGGTGGTAACGTCCGTCTTCGCGACACACGTGGGGGGAACCATGAGCACAGCACCAAACCAGCAAAGGGCGCAGGCTCACCTATTACCTCATTTCACTAAAGGGTCTGCGTGGGGCGCAGACACACTCGCCACAATCGACCGTGGCGAAGGTTGTTACGTCTGGGACACCGACGGAAACCGCTATCTCGACGGCCTTGCTGGTTTGTTCTGCACCAACCTCGGACACGGCCGCTCCGACCTTACGGCCGCCGCCTCAAAGCAAATGGACAAGCTCGCGTTCTTCCCTAACTGGGGCTGGTCGCACCCGGCAGCTGCCGAAGCAGCCTCGATGATCGCAGAACGAGCCCCAGGCGATATCGGCAAGGTCTTCTTCGTGAACAGCGGATCCGAAGCCGTCGAGTCAGCCCTCAAATTCGCCCGCAATTACCACTGGAGCCGAGGCGATACCGACCGCTACAAGGTCATCGCCCGCGACTGGGCCTATCACGGCACCACCCTCGGCACCCTCGCGGTTACAGCCATTCCCAAGTTCAAAACCCATTTCGCACCAATGATGTGGGACGGCGTTCGCCATGTGCGCAACACCTGTCACGACGAGATTCCCCAAGGCGGCACCGCAGCCGATCTCGAGTCGGTCAAAGCGATCGAAGCCCAGATTCTGGCCGAAGGTCCCGAAACCGTCTCGATGGTTATCGCCGAACCGGTACAGAACGGGCGCGGCGCCGTCGTTCCACCTGAGGGCTACTGGCAGGAGCTTCGCCGTATTTGCGACAAGTACGGCGTGCTGCTCTGCGCAGATGAGGTCATCAACGCCTTTGGGCGGCTCGGTTACTGGACCGGCTCAGAACGCTTTGGCGTAGTGCCCGACATGATCACCTTTGCAAAAGGTGTCACGAGCGCCTATCAGCCGCTCGGCGGCGTGATGGTGCGAGACCCCTTGGTCGAAGAACTCTGGCAATCCGATACAGCCATGTTCAACCATGGCTCCACCTTTGGCGGACACCCGGTGGCGACGGCAGTTGCCGTGGCGAATATGCGTGCGATGACCGACGAGAACGTTCTCGACCACGTCTTGGCCCACGAAGACCACTTTCGCCGACAACTGGAAGGGGTCATGGCGGCGCACAACTGTGTCAGCGAAGTTCGCGGCACCGGATACTTCTACGCCGTCGAGTTCTGCGCCGACGCGGCCAACGGAGTTGGACTCTCCGAAGCGCAAGACCTCGCTCTTCGCGGCGGCGTACTGGGTCAGTTCGTTCGAGATGCAAAGATCATGATCCGACCCGACGACCGCGGCGCGACATTTCTCGCCATCTCGCCTCCTCTCATCGCTGATCGCGAAGTCATCGACGATCTCGCGAGCCGCGTCGATCAGATCGTCGGGCGAACCGATCAGTGGCTAGAAGACAACCGCCAATAACAACAATCGCCACTAACGCCGACAGGCTTGGCGCCGTGCAGTAAACCGCTCGGTGGCCTAGCGTTACATCCAAATCAAGCGCCCCGTTCAGCGGGCCGCAACGGAGGGGAAATCCAATGAAGCAGCTCAAGCAGATTCTTGTGCTCATGGCAGTGTTCGCGCTGTTCGCAACAGCTTGCGGCGCCGACGACGCGGCAAGTGACCTTGTGGACAACGCGCTCGACGCGGCCGACGAGGTCGTTGACACCACCGAGGCGACCGTCGACGAACCAGAAGACGAGATGGTCGCGACCGACGACGACATGGTCGCGACCGACGACGACATGGCCGCGACCGACGACGAAATGGCGGACGACGCCGCCATGACCGACACAGACGCCAATAGCGCTGAGTGTCCGTCGGATGCGCCTGATGAGTTGAATGTGGCGTATTTCTCGGAGTGGCCAACAGCGAACCAGGTTGAACAAGCAAGCCAGGGTTACGACGCTGCGTTGTGCACCACGGTGAACTGGTTGGCGTTCCC
>CALKPY010000010.1 GCA_937991435.1 uncultured Acidimicrobiales bacterium | reverse complement strand
GATTTCGCTCTCGATGTCGCCGAGCTGTTCGAGCGAACGCAAGACTTCAACGACAGGGTCCGCTGGGATGACCACGTCGCGGCACTCGAGTTCGTCGGTTCGGTAACCAATCTGCAAACCGGAGCGCTCGTCGACGTCGTCGACCCCAAAGGTGGGCGCATGCACACTCGCTATACCGATGTCACCGTCGGGTCTCGCATCGAAGTGGAAATGCTCGGATCGCACACTCAATTCGATTCGTTCACCGGCAGCTGGACCTACGATGCCGTCGCCGCCGGGGCTCGACTCACAATCGACTATCGCTTCGCCTTGCGACAACCGTGGTCGTTGGTCAGCCCGTTGGTGCGAGCGGTTACCCGGCGCCGCACCCGCCAGAAGTTAGCGATGCTCGACACGCATTTATCGAAAAAGCCGCACTCCTGAGTTCACGAACAAGTCAGACCCCCGAGGGAACCACACGACTCTGAGAAACGTCAGACAACCATGTGCAACCTGATCGACTCCTCAGCTACTTCGGCTACAACACCACTTCGATCTCGCCTGAGCGGCCGAACCTTTCTGTTCTGCACGGCCGTGCTGTGCGCTGCACTGCTAACCGCAGCTTGCAGCGCAGACAAAACAAGAACCGAGTTCAGCGACAGCAACCCAGCATCGGCACCGGACGCCGAGACCGATCGGACTTTGGGTGCCGATCTGTTGACGTTCAGCAACGACATGTCGATATTCGACCAGCTTCAACTCGCCAGAACGCGATGGGCGGCTCAGGGACCGACGAACTATGACCTTGTTGTCGAGCGGCTGTGCGATGATCCGTGCTTCAGCACCAAGCGTCGCAACACGATCCTTGACGGGGCACTCATGGCTTCGACAGATCTCCTCGGCGACGGGTACGGCGACGCAGAAACCATGCTCGATTTGTTCGAAGACATCGAGAACCGAGCCGCCAATCAAGAAATCGCGACGATCGAATGGAACCAGTCGACAGGCGCATTACAGACTGTGCAACTCGATTTTGGGTCCGATCGACCTGTCAACACAATCACCACCGTTGTGACAGTCGAAGAAGCCACAGCAATCGCTGAGACCGAACACGGTTTCGCGTCGGCTACGCAGCAATGTCCGAACATTGATTGGACTCTCATCTCGGCAAGCGCTTTCACCGTGTCGATACCGTCAGACCTCGTCGAACAAACTATCGAAGGTGTTGACAGCGAAGTCGCGGAGTTCATCGGCGACGATTTCACCGTGGCTTGGGACTATGGCCCGTACTCGAATCGGCTCGACTTTTGGGAGGGTCCGTTCACAGCCGAAGTCGTCAACTACTCGGGTCTCGGCGGTCGAATCGTCGTTGCGGAACCGATTGCCACCGGTTGGCCCCAACAGCACCTGACCGCAATTCACTTCGGTCGGGTTTACGAGTACAGCCAGAATTCGTGGGATGGGTTGACCCTCACGGTGCTCTATGCCGACCCAGCCATGGCAGCCACCGCGCGATGCATCGTCGGCTCGATTGAGTGGTCAGCGGGCTAACGAGCTCTCGAAATCGCCGGTGATGTGTACATCAGCCCATCATCGCCAAAACCCCACAAAGACAGGCTTCCGCACCCAATTGCGTCTCGCATATGCCGGTTCGTGGGATATTTCGCCCATTGCCTATCGGTCGTCTGACCCACACCGGACTCACGCATCGCGCGAATTCGCCGACAATGTAATGGTGGACACCCCGGGCAACCCCCAACCCGTATCCCACGCTGCCCGCGTCGACGGTCTTCTCGCGCACCGATACGGCATCCTCATCAAAGCAAACAATGGGGCAGGCGCAGTCATTGGAACCCTGTTCGTTCTGCTGCTCATCGGCCAGACCCCAGCCTGGAGACTTATCGCTGCCGTCGCTCTGATCTACTTTGGCGTATTCGCGCATTGGGTCGGCATTCGACACGAAGCGTCGTCATTCAAAGAAAAGCGAGATGTCTTTCTCGCGTCAAATACTGTTCTGGGGATCACCTGGGGCTTGTGCGTTTGGCTGGCCATGCCCAACGAAGCCTCACCACAGTTCTGGATTGCGGTCGGCATACCGCTGGGCATGGTCGTCAACATGGTCGAGTCATCGTCGATCTATCGAGTGTTCCTCGGCTTCCACATTCCGTTCTCTGTGTTGTCGATGTTGGCGTTTGCCATCTCAGGCGTTGGCGATGCAAAAATGCTCCCGGTCATATTCGGATTCATCAGTTTGTATGTGCTTCGCCTGGCACGTCTCACCCACAAAGAAAGCCGCGTGCGAGCTGAGCTGACCGTGCGCAACGAAGACCTGATTGCCGACCTCCACGCGGCAAACGAGCAGCTCAAAGACGAATCACACCTCGACCGGCTCACGGATCTGCCAAATCGGCGTGCGCTCGAACGATTCCTGGCATCCTCATTCGCCGACCATCGGTCCTCAGACGCCGATGCTGACAACGACGACGAAATCATCGCACTGTTCATCGATCTCGATGGCTTCAAAAAGGTCAACGACACCTACGGTCACCATATTGGCGACGAGATACTGAATCACGTCGGCAGACGGCTGGCAAAGCACTGTCCACCCGACGCCTGTCTGGCCCGGTACGGCGGCGACGAGTTCGTAATCGCGATACCAAACCGACGCCACATAGCGGCTGGCGAGACGATCGCCGAAGCGATCGTGGCCGATATCGCTCGACCCTTTGCCCTTCCAGACGCAACGATCACCTTGGGAACATGTGTCGGCGTCGCCATCACTTCGCCGAAGTGCCGCGACGCTCGAACACTTTTGCATCTCGCCGATATGGCGCTCTACGAAGCAAAGGCCGCCGGCCGCTCACGATGGATGTCGAACTGCTGATTGGCTTCGCCATAGAGCAACCAGAGCTCAGCGAGCTCGAGCCAGACCCAGTCCAGCGGTCGCAACGAGTTCGCGTTGGATCTCGTTGACCCCGCCACCGAAGGTATTGATCTGAGCGGCGCGATTGGCGCGCTCAAGCTCGCCATGCAAAAAGGCACCGGGCGAACCTTGGCGTAGATGCGATACCGGGCCAAGCACACCTTGCAGCGTGCGATAGACCTCGACGGCGCCTTCGGTGCCGAAAACCTTGACGCTCGAAGCTTCGGCTGGGCCGAGCGTGTTGTCTGCAACGGCGTTTACCAAGCGCCACGTCATGAGCCTGATGGCGGTCAGATACGCCTTGCAACGAGCCAGGTCTGCCTGCACCCACGCGAGGTCGATCATCATGTCTTCGGTGCCAGCTCCGGCAGAAGTCTCTCGGCACCAGGCGACCACGTCGTCATAGAGACGTTCGGTGAGTCCCGACAACGCGGCGAGACCAACTCGTTCGTGGTTGAGCTGCATGGTGATCAGCCCCCAACCGCCGTTCAGCTCACCGATCAAATTCGAGACCGGCACGCGAACGTCGGTGTAGTAGGTCGATGTCGTGACATGTTCGCCGACGGTATTGAGCGGGGTCCATTCAAAACCAGCAGCGTCGGTAGGCACGATGATGATGCTGATGCCCTTGTGCTTCTTGACATCAGGGTCGGTGCGGCACGCCAGCCAGATGTAATCGGCCTGTTGGGCGCCCGAGGTATAGACCTTTGATCCGTTGATCACGAACTCGTCGCCATCGATCACGGCACTGGTGCGCAGACTCGCGAGATCTGTTCCGGCCTGGGGCTCGGTGTAGCCAATGGCGAAGTTGAGTTGACCGGCCACGATGCCCGGCAGGTACCGCTGCTTCTGGTCTTCAGTGCCGAGCGCCATGATTGCCGGGCCCACCGTGTTCACGGTGACGAACGGAAACGGTGCATGCGCTCGCTGGATCTCGTCGAACATGATGAACTGGTCAACCGCCGAACGACCTTGGCCGCCGTACTCCTCGGGCCACGCCAAACCCAGCCAGCCATCAGATCCGATCTGCGCGATGGCCTTGCGAAATGCCTCGGGTGATTCGCCGGCGACACCGAGCTGGGCGCGCATGTCATCGGTCAGCAGCGCCTTGAAGTAGCTGCGGAGTTGCGCTCGAAGCTGTTGCTGCTCTGGTGTTTCGGCCAAGTGCATAGGCACACGTTACAGTTTCTGAAACAACGTCAGAAAGTCGCAGGAGGGGTGTTCGTGGGATTTCTCGAAGACAAGGTCGTCGCTATAACCGGAGCGGGGCGAGGCATCGGGCGAGCCATTGCCATCGATGCGGCCAAGGCCGGAGCCAAGGTCGTGGTCGCTGACTACGGCGTCGAAATGGACGGAAGCGAGCCATCTTCTGACGTGGCCGACGCAGTCGTGGCTGAAATCGAAGCCGCTGGTGGCGAGGCGGTTTCGGTTGGTAGCGATGTCGGCACGATGGACGGCGGCAATGCCGTAGTCGAAGCCGCCATGGACAATTGGGGTCGTATCGACGGAGCGGTTTGCGTGGCCGGGATCTTGCGAGAGCGCATGCTCTTCAACATGTCCGAAGAAGAATTCGACGACGTCGTGCGGGTGCACCTCAAAGGCACCTTTACCGTCTACCGCAACGCCGCAGCCATCATGCGCAAGCAAGAAGGCGGTGGCTCATTGCTGGCGTTCACCAGCGGCATCTGGGCTCTTGGTTCAGTGGCACAGCCCAACTACTCAGCAGCCAAGGGCGGCATCGTCAGCCTGAACTACTCCGCAGCGGTTGCCCTTCAGCGCTATGGGGTGCGATCCAACGTAATAGCCCCAGTTGCGCGCACCCGCATGAGCGCCAACGTGCCCATGGACCTTGCCGAAAACGGCGACGCCGAAGACATTTCGCCAATGGCGGTGTATCTGCTGAGCGACAAGGCTGACCAGATCACCGGGCAGGTGTATTCGGTGGTCGGCCGCAAGATCGCGGTGTGGAGCCAACCCAAAGAAGTTCGGGCGATGTACAACGACGAACGTTGGACTCCTGAGGTCATCGAAGAACGTCTCATGGCCACGGTCAAATACGAACGTCTGCCCATGTTCGACATGATCGACGACATGAAGCGCGCCGCCGATGCGAAAAAGGCCGCCGAAGAAAGCTCGTGAACACGGCGACTGGTAACGCGGCGAAATCGCGACCGTGAGCACCGACTTCCGCAGCGAGGCCCGCGCCTGGCTCCAAGCGAACGTTGTTGACGACTTCGCGTCGCTGCGCGGGCGTGGCGGGCCGGGCGATGAAGAGGTCGGCTTCGACATTCGCGTTGCCTGGGAGAAGCTGCTCGGCGAAGCCGGATGGATCGGTCTCGGCTGGCCCACTGAACACGGAGGCCGCGGCGCATCGCTCGACGAACAGATCATCTGGGCCGAGGAATACGCCCGAGCCGACGCACCCGCACGGGTGAACCACATGGGCGAAAACTTGCTGGCGCCGACCTTGATCGAATGGGGAACTGCAGCGCAACAAGCCCGCTTCTTGCCCGGAATCCTCGCGGGCGACACGCGCTGGTGTCAGTGCTACTCCGAACCCGACGCTGGCAGCGACCTCGCCAACGTCAAAACACGTGCCGAACTCGACGGTGACGAATGGGTCATCAACGGGCAAAAGGTCTGGACATCGCTCGCCCACGTATCGCACTGGGCCTTTGTCGTCGTCAGAACTGAACTCGGATCGCAGCGTCATAAAGGCCTGAGTTTCATGCTCGTGCCCATGGATCAGCCAGGCATCGAAGTACGAGCCATCGTGCAACCAACCGGCGGGGGTGAGTTCAACGAAACCTTCTTCACCGATGCCCGCACCGAAGCGGACCTGATTGTCGGCGATGTCGGTGACGGCTGGAAGATCGCTATGGGCCTACTCGGGTTCGAGCGCGGCATCTCAACGCTCGCTCAACAGGTCGGCTTCGAACGAGAGCTCGACCATGTGCGCGATCTTGCCACTCGACACAACCGCACCGATCCAGTGACTCGTCAGCGCCTAGCCGCTGCGGCGACCGGTCTCGAACTGATGAAATGGAACGGCGCCCGGTCAATGTCGGCGACCGGTGTGCCCGGCCCCGAAGCCAGCATCTCGAAACTCTTCTGGGCTGGTTGGCATCGCGATCTCGGCGAGACGACGATCGACTTGCAAGGCGACGCGGGTGTCGCCAACGCAGCTTCCACCGACGCCTTAGACGTCGATGTTTCAACCGCCTACCCGCTCACGCTGGAACAAAAGCTCTTTCTGTTCACACGGTCCGACACTATCTATGGCGGGTCTGATGAGATTCAACGCAACGTGCTCGGCGAGCGTGTGCTCGGCCTGCCAAGGGAACCACGATGACCACTTCGATCACTTCACCGCCTACCTATGTCGAGGGCCACGACCTGCTCGCCGGCAAGCGAGTACTCGTAACTGCGGCCGCGGGCAGCGGGATTGGTTCGGCCACCGCCCGTCGATGTCTCGAAGAGGGCGCCCAGGTCATGATCTCTGACCGACACGAAGGCCGCCTTGCCACAACCGCAAGCGAACTTGGCGTGGCCTCGACGCCGTGTGATGTGACCGACGAAGCCAGTGTTCAAGCAATGTTTGACGCCGCGGTGGCCACGATGGGTGGCGTCGACGTGTTAATCAACAATGCCGGGCTCGGCGGTACCGCCGAGGTCCACGAGATGACCGATGACCAGTGGTCAAACGTGCTCAACGTGACCTTGAACGGCACATTTCGGTGCACCCGAGCCGCACTTAATCTCATGTACGAGCAAGGCTCCGGGGCAATCGTGAACAACGCTTCGGTTCTCGGGTGGCGTGCGCAGGTCGGGCAGGCCCACTACGCAGCGGCCAAGGCCGGCGTGATGGCGCTAACCCGCTGCTCGGGTGTCGAAGCCGCCCAACGGGGCGTGCGCGTAAACGCTGTAGCCCCAAGCATCGCTATGCACGCCAATCTGGCCAAGGTGACGACCGATGAGCTTCTTGCCGAACTCACCGCGGGCGAAGCGTTTGGCCGAGCTGCAGAAACGTGGGAGATCTCGAACGTGATCGTGTTTCTCGCCAGTGAGTACAGCTCGTATCTCGTCGGCGAGACGATCAGCGTCTCGAACCAACGAGCCTGAGACCAGACCAACAATTACGAGAGCCGAAAGGCTTCGAGCTTCTGGCCGCGGAGCGTGACACGGTGCACGACCCGTCGTTCGGTGTAATCGAACAACGCATAGTGCTGGGTTGACCAGTTGTCCCACATAACGACGTCGCCGAGCTGCCACCGATGGCGATACGTGAATTCTGGGCGACCCACGTGTTCGGTCAAGAACGGCAAAATCGCCGACTGCTCCGCTTCGGGCAGATTCATGATGCGTCGCGTGAAGATGTGATTCACGAACAAAATTGGTTTGCCCGTCACGGGGTGCTCCACCACAACTGGGTGCTCAGCCGCTGCGTCGGCCGCGGTTTCGTGCCACGCCCGGCGCTTGTCGAGCAATTTCTTCATGCCACCTGACAACGTTTCGTAGGCATGGGTGCAGCTAGAAAACATCGTGTCGCCACCGACCGAAGGCATGTGGCGCATGCACAAGATGCCAACGCCAGGCACCTCGGTGCGAAAGGTGACATCCGCGTGCCAGCGATCGGCCCGGTAACCGCCGTCGCTGTCGAACACGATCAGCAGGTCATGATCGGGGTGCGTCGGGTTCTGTCCTTCGGGCGGAATCGGCTCACCCAGAGCGTGCCCCAAGGCCAGGTGTTGTTCGGGCGTGGGATTGGCTTGCGGAAACACCACGACGTGATGTTCATACATCGCAGCGCGGGCCTGTTCGAGCAGCGAAACGTCGGCCATGACCTCGACGAGCGGAGTCTCGATCGCCGCGCCGATATGGCCCGCTAGTGGACGCAGCTCAAGAGCACTCATGGCTCAATCATCACAGGTCCAGCCACCAAGCACTACAACAACAGTTGTGACTGAACCGCGAATCGAACTCACCATCGCCGACAGCGTGTCGCAACGAAGCGAGCGGCCCTTCGCCCCGGGCGCACCAAATGTCTTGGTGATCGTGCTCGACGACCTCGGATTCGCGCAGCTGGGTTGTTACGGCAGCGACCTCGAAACGCCGAACTTGAACCGGCTCGCAGATCACGGCATGCGGTTCACGAACTTCCACACGACAGCGATGTGTTCGCCGACTCGCGCCTGCCTGCTCACCGGCCGCAATCACCACCGGGTCGGCATGGGCATGTTGCCTGACATGCCCATCAATTTTCCCGGCTACACCGGCGAGTTTCCCGTAGGTGCCGGAACTCTTGCCGACGTGCTTCGGGCCGAGGGCTACTCGACTGCAGCAATCGGTAAATGGCACCTGGTGCCGCGCGACCAGAGGGCCACAGGCCCGTTCGATATGTGGCCGACCGGCGTTGGGTTCGAGCGCTACTACGGATTTCTCAACGGCGAAACGAACATGTTCACGCCCAACCTGATCCAGGATCAAACCCATATCGAGCCGCCAGCGACACCTGCCGAGGGCTATCACCTCGAAGCTGATCTGGCCGATCACGCCATCAAGCACATTCGTGACCTTCGGCTGCACTCGCCCAATCGACCGTTCCTGCTTTGGTACGCGACCGCCGCCCCACACGCCCCGCACCAAGCACCCGCCGAGTGGATCGATCGCTTCGCCGGCCGCTTCGATGATGGCTGGGATGTTTGGCGCGATAATGCGTTTGCTCGACAAAAAGACCTGGGCGTGATTCCTGGCGACACGAAAATGTCGCCGAGGCCCGACTGGATCGAACCGTGGGCCGACGTCGACGCCGATCGCCGTCGTCTCTACAGCCGCATGATGGAGTGCTTCGCGGGGTTCCTCGCGTATACCGACCACCAAATCGGTCGGGTGCTCGATGAGCTCGAACACAACGGCGATCTCGACAACACCATGGTCGTGTTCTTGTCAGACAACGGCTGCTCGGGCGAAGGCGGCCCCCACGGCACCTGGAATCAGCTGCGTCACTACATCAGCGACGAGCCCGACGATCTCGAAGACGAGTTCGCCCACTTCGACGACCTCGGCGGTTTCAAATCGAGCGGGCATTACCCGTGGGGTTGGGCCTTTGCCGGCAATACCCCCTTTCGCCGGTGGAAGCGCTACACCTTCGAAGGCGGCGTCCGCGACCCCCTGATCATCGCCATGCCCGCCGGCAGCGACGGCCAGCGACCGGGCGCCGGCGAGCTACGTCATCAGTACTGCCACGCGGTCGACATCATGCCGACGATTCTCGACGCCCTCGACATCGAGCTGCCGTCAACGCTCAGCGGCGTTGACCAGCTTTCGCTCGACGGCGCCTCGCTGCGCTCTGTCCTTGACGACGCTGCGGCGCCCGACACTCGCACCGAGCAGTACTTCGAGCTCTGGGGAAGCCGGGCCATGTACCTGAACGGCTGGAAGGCCGTCACCAATCACATCAACCAGCTCACGACGGCCGAGCGCGAATCGTTCGACGGCAGTCATGACTTCGCTGACGATCAGTGGTTCCTGTTCGACACGCGCACCGACCCAACCGAAGCCAACGATCTCAGTACTACCCATTCTGAAAAGCTCGCGGAACTTGTCGACCGCTGGCACGAGTTGGCAGTGGCAAATCAGGTGCTTCCGCTCGACGACAGTCGCGACAACCGCATGGCCCATTTGCGTATGCCGTGGTTCGAGTTTCAGACCAGCCTTGACCTGCGCCCTGGCGACAAGGTCCACGAAGTGCAGGGTCCGTTCCTTGCCGGGTCATTCCGATTCGTGGCGCTATTCGACACGCCTCTCACTGGCAATGAGTCAGGGGTGCTGTGCGAGCAGGGTGATTGGATCGGCGGCTGGGCTTGGTATCTGCGAGACGGCACCGCAACCTGGGTTTACACCGCGAACGGCAAGCACACCCGTGTCGACGCCACAGTTCCTGCTGGCACGGCATCGCTCGAATTCGCCATGCGCAAACAGGCCAACGACAGTGGCGACTTCGCGCTTGTGTTACTCGCCAATGGCACCGAGATCGGCCGAGCCGAAATGTCCAAGGCCCTGCCTGTCGCGATCTCTCCCGACGGCGCGTTCTTGACCGTCGGCTACGGGCGACCGTTTCCCGTCACCGATGAATACGAGCCACCCTTCCCCGCACCTGAGTCGCTGGTCGGCGTACGGTTTGATCTGGGCGAACCTGAACCGATCGACGCCGATCGCGAGATCGCCCTAATCCTGCGCCACCAATAGCTCAGCAGCCGCACCACCACTCGTTTCTGACGAATCGTCAGAAACCGGTACGATCGGCCAGGCATGGATCTTCGATACACCGACGAGGAACAGGACTTTCGCCACGAGCTGCGGTCGTGGCTGCAGTCGGTGCTCGGCGATGTTCCGCCAGAACCTGAGCGTCACGACTGGGCCGGGCGACGTGGCTGGGACAGCGCTTGGCAACGAACACTGTTCGACGCGGGTTACGCCGGAATCAACTGGCCAGCAGAATTCGGTGGCCGCGGGGCAACACCGACCGAGCATCTGATCTTCCTCGAAGAGACCGAACGCGCCAAAGCACCCTATGTCGGCATGAACTTCGTCGGCCTGTTGCACGCCGGCCCCACACTCATCGTCGAAGCAACCGACGAACAAAAAGATCACCACCTGCCCGGCATTCTCAAAGGCGATCACGTCTGGTGCCAGGGATTCAGCGAACCAGGCGCCGGAAGCGATCTCGCCAGCTTGTCGTGCCGAGCAATCCGCGACGGTGACGACTACATCGTGAGCGGTCAAAAGATCTGGACCTCGTTTGCCCATGTCGCTGACTACTGCGAGATGTTGGTGCGTACCGACACCAACGTGCCCAAGCACAAGGGCATCAGCTGGGTCATCATGGACATGTTGACCCCGGGCATTGATATTCGTCCGCTGCGCACGATGGAAGGCTCGACCGAGTTCTGCGAGATGTTCCTCGACGAAGTTCGCATTCCCGTCTCGAGCCGGGTCGGCGACGAAAACGATGGGTGGCGTGTGGCGATGACCACGCTCAGCTTCGAGCGCGGCACGGCGTTTGTGAGCGAGATGTTGCAGACCATGGAGCTGTGTCGAGACCTCGCCACGTTGGCCACCAAGATCACCCGCTCATCAGGTGTCGCGTGGGAAGACGCCGGCTTGCGCCGCGACCTCGGCCGAGTCACCGCCGAACTTGATGCGTTGTGGGCGCTGACCCGACGCAATATCAGCGAAGCAACCCGAACCGGCCTAGTCGGCGCCGGCGGAAGCGTGTTCAAGTTGGCCTACACCGACCTGCGACAACGACTCGGCGAGATCGCGTTGCATCTACTTGATCGCGCCTCGCTCTCGCTCGACGACATCGGCGAGCTTCCAACCGGCGAACATGTGCAAGGTCGCATTCACGGTCTGTCTATGACGATTGCAGCGGGCACAACCCAGGTGCAAAAGAACATCATCAGCGAACGGCTGTTGGGGCTTCCCAAGGAACCGAGGGTCTGATCATGGACTTCTGGCTTACCGACGACCAGGCCGACCTACAGGCCGGCATTCGTTCCTTTCTCGATGGCCGGTATGATCTTGAGGTAACCGCCGCACGTGAAGAGACCGATGCGGTAATCGACCCGGCCGGGTGGAGTGACCTTGCAGAAATGGGTGTCTTCTCGCTCGTGCGCGACGGCCTCGATCTGCGAGCCGCAGCGATCGCGTTTGAAGAACTCGGTCGTTCACTTGTTCCCGGGCCGCTGGCTGCCACCTTCGTCGCCGCAAGTTGCGATGCACTCGCCAGCGCTGCCGACGGTGCACGCATTGTCGGCCTGTTCGAACCGCAAGGTGAACTGGCCATGGTCGAACACCCGATGCAGGTGACCGATCTTGTGTGGTTCGCCGACGGCGAAGTGCGCCACGTTGATCCCGCCACGCTTTCGTTGACACCCGTGACGAGAGACCTTGATCCGTTGTCGCCAGTTGCGAGTACCACCGACCTCGCCCCTGCCTTTGACGTCATCGCCACCGGTGACGACGCCCGTCGTATGCACAGCGATGCGACCTTGCTCACCGCAGCAGTGGCAGTGGGCGTCAGTGCCGCTGCCACCGACCTGGCGACGGCCTATGCCAAAGAACGCGAACAGTTCGGCCGCCCTATCGGAAGCTTCCAGGCAGTCAAGCATCTGCTCGCGGAGATGTTCACCAAAACCGATGTGGCCCGCGCCGCAGTTCATGCAGCCGCATGCGCGCTCGACGGCGCCTCGAACGAAGATCCGACACACACCGTTTCCGTTGCCAAAGTGATGGCGGGCGACGCCGCGTTGTTCTGTGGCAAAACTGGAATTCAGGTGCATGGCGGCATGGGCTTCACATGGGAAGTTCACGCCCAGCGTTACTGGAAGCGCGCCGTCGTACTCGACGCCACGCTCGGGTCGAGCGACCACCACGCGGAGCTGGTCGCCGCTTCGCTCCTGAGCTCGTAGACGCAGCGCCTGACCAACATCGTGTTCCTATTCAACGAAGCGTTCTGGCACCTATGCGTGATTTGACTGACAACCTGGCGCTGATCGAGGCTGCCCTACAGAGGCTTGGGCAAGCGGTACTTCTCGAACTGTTGCTCCCTGGAATTGATCGACACGTCCTGGATGAAGTCATAGCTCGACCGCATTTAGCCGCCGTTCCGGAACTGGCAGATCTATACGAATGGCGGAACGGAACTCGAGTCCCGCACGGCACCAAACTCGAAGACATTGAGTTCTTTCCTGGCTTTTATCTGTTGTCGGTACAAGATGCTGTGGCGAACTATGACGCACTTGCCTCAGGCCCCCGATGGGAAGATGGTTGGCTCCCTGTTTTCGCAAATGGCGGTGGCGACTTCTACGTCTCAGATTGTTCCATGAACGGAGCGATTCGCCATTTTCGGTTTGAGGAATCAGAGCACCCGGTTGAGTTCAGTTCCTTGGGGGCAATGGTGAACACCTTGGTCGAAGCATTTGACCAAGGTGTTATCGATGTAGGCACCGATGGTCACTTGGATATGGACTTTCGAGTCTTCTACGACCTTGCCGAGACTCATAACCCTGACGTGGAGTCGTGGCGCAGAAAGTAGGACGTCGCTGCGCAACGAGGAAGCGCTCTATGTGCTGATCGAAGCTGGCCTGCTCAGCGAACGCAGACGACCGATGAACCGTGGCCGAAAAGGCCCTGGTTGACGGTTACGCCTGCTTTGGCGCCTTCGACTTGGCGGTCACCCGCCTGGCCACGCAGCTGCCAAGTCAATTCACATACTTGGGCAATGGCCTGGGCCGGCACCGCTTCGCCGAACGCTCCGAGACCACCGCTGGCGTTGACCGGTATGCGCCCACCCATTGAGGTGTCGCCATCGCGGAGCATCTTTTCGGCTTCGCCTTCTTTGCACAGGCCGAGGTTCTCGTACCAGTCAAGTTCAAGAGCCGACGACAGGTCATAGACCTCGGCGAGGTCCATGTCGTCGGGACCAAGGTCAGCTTCGACATAGGCCGCGGTCGCAATCGAGTCACGAAAACTCGGGCCCACGAGCGCCACCCCAGCCGCAGAATCGGTTGCGAAGTTTGGCATCTCGATGATTTGGTTCGGAAACGTCGGCGTGGTGGTCGAGATACCGCGCACCTTGACGGCGTTGGTGATGCCCTTTTTCTCGGCGTAGTCCTTGGAGCACAACACCATCGCCGCTCCACCATCAGAGGTGGCACAGATCTGCAACAGGCGCAGCGGATCAGCCACGACTGGAGAGTTCATCACGTCAGCTTCGGTGAACTCTTTTTTGTAACGGGCCCGAGGATTGAGCGCACCCATCTTGGAGTTCTTGACCTTGACCTGCGCAAAGTCAGCTTCGGTCGCCCCATAAAGATCCATACGGCGGCGGGCGTAGAGCCCAAAGTACGTCGGGTTCGTTGCGCCGAGCAGACGGAATCGCAACCAGTCAGGATCGTCGCCACGCTCGCCCTTCGACGGCGCCAGGAATCCCTTGGGCGTGGTGTCTGCGCCAACGACGAGTGCCACATCGCACATGCCCGACAAGATGTGGGCCCGTGCCGAATCGATGGCCTGGGTACCCGACGCGCACGCGGCGTAGCTCGTCGAGATTGGCAGGCCGGTCCAGCCCATGGCCTGAGCGAACGTCGCTCCGGCGACGTAGCCGGGATAGCCGTTGCGAACGGTGGCTGCGCCGGCCACAAACTGAATGTCTGAGTAGTCAATGCCTGCATCGGCGATGGCTTCACGAATGGCGGCGACGCCGTATTCAACAAAGGGACGCCCCCATTTGCCCCACTCAGTCATACCTACACCAAGAACGGCGACTTCGGTTTCGCGACTGCTCATGCGTCTGCTCCTGCTGCTTGCGGCTGGTCGGCCGCTGGCTTCCATTTCCAGATCATGTGAATGGCGTCGTCATCTTCGAACAACGGCTCTGATGTGAGCTCCATCGTCATGCCGACACGTAAGTCTTCAGCGTTGACACCGGCGACGACTTGACCGAGCACCACCATCTGCTCATCGGCCAATTCGACGGCGGCGATGGCGAACGGCTCGAAGGGATCGGTGATTGCGATGTACGGCTCGGGAGGCGCGTAACCAGCATTGGTATAGGACCACAAGGTGCCGGTCGTACTCAAGGCCACCTCGGTCAATTCGCTGTCGGCGAATCCTGGCGCCCGTGACATTGTGTACTCCGGCGGGAAGTGAAACGTGCCCGATTTCTCGCACCGTGTACCGATCAGATGCGGTGCGTTGGCGTCGATGGCGAACCATTCGGGGCGGGCCGAAACCTGTGGCTTATCAGACATATCGCTTCTCAATTTTGTTGGTCACAGTGCCCTTGTTTCTGTCCACGAGTTTCTGACGTTCTTTCAGAAACGAGGCTAACAGGTCGCTACGATCTGGAACCATGGACCTCACCTGGAACGCCGACGAGGATCAGTTCCGCAGCGAGGTGCGAACCTGGCTCGCGGAAAATGTGCCGGCCGAACCACTTCCGTCGGGCGATACCGAAGTCGGTTTCCGGCTGCACCAGCAATGGGAAAAGACACTCTTCGACTCTCGCTATTCGGTGGTCTCATGGCCCGAGCAATACGGCGGCCGCGGCGCATCGCTGTGGCAGTGGCTGATCTTCGAAGAGGAGTACTACCGCGCCGGCGCCCCACAGCGGGTGAGTCAAAACGGCATCTTCCTACTCGCACCGATCCTGTTCGAGTTCGGAACCGAAGCCCAGAAACAGCGCTATCTGCTTCCGATGGCCGAGGGCATCGAACAATGGGGCCAAGGCTGGTCAGAACCCAACGCCGGAAGCGATCTCGCTGGCATCAAAAGCCACGCCACAAAAGTAGACGGCGGGTGGCGAGTCAACGGCCAGAAGACCTGGACCACCCGCGGCGCCTTTTGCACCCATCTGTTCGGCCTTTTCCGCACCGACCCTGACCAGGAACGCCATCGTGGTCTCACCTACCTGATGACGCCGCTCGATGCTGACGGTGTCACGGTGCGAGGCGTGGCCCGGCTCGACGGCGACGAAGGCTTTGCCGAGGTGTTCTTCGAAGACGCGTTCGTATCAGACGATGATGTGCTCGGCGGCGTTGACGAAGGCTGGGCGGTCGCCATGGCCACCACGTCGTCGGAACGAGGATTAACGCTTCGTAGCCCAGGCCGATTCGTGGCGGCCGTCGAGCGCCTGCGTGGTCTCGCAGCTCGCTACCCCGAAGCCGTCGATGCCCGCATTGCCGATGCCATCACCCAGGCATGGATCGATGCACAGGCCTATCAAGTGTCAACGCTGCGCACGGTTACCAAGATGCTCGACGGCGAATCGGTTGGCGCTGAGTCGAGCTTGAACAAGATCTTCTGGTCGGAGATGGATGTACGCATTCATGAGATCGCTCTCGAACTGCTGGGCGCACGCGGTGAGCTCATCGATGACTCCCCCGATGCCGTCGATGCCGGTGGGTGGATGAAGGGATTCCAGTTCGCCTTGTCGGGGCCCATCTATGCGGGCACCAATGAGATCCAACGCAACATTGTGTCTGAGCGCGTGCTCGGGCTTCCCCGACGGTGAAAGGACTGATCTGATGAGGTTTGCATTCACCGAAGACCAGTTGTTGTTCACCAGCGCCGTCGCCGATCTGCTCGCCGACAAGTACCCAGCTGAGCGTGTGCGCGCTGCCTGGGATACACCGACCGAGGCACCCGACGACCGCTCCGTTTGGCAACAACTTGCCGACATGGGTGTCGTTGGCCTGCTCGCACCCGAGAGCACCGGCGGTATGGGTCTCGGCGCACTCGACTTGCATGGGCTACTCGTCGAATCGGGTCGGGTTGCGATGACAGAACCCATCGTCGAAACAGCAGCCGTAGCGGTGCCGGTGTTGGCCGCCGCAGGCCACTCGGCGCTTGCGTCGGTCATCGCTGGCGAACAGACCGTCGCGGTTGGATTCGCCGACGACCCTGTCGTACGGGTCGACACCGACCTGTTACTACTCGAACATGGCGGCACCTGGTACCTCGCCGAAACGGCCGCCGTTACCGCCACGCCGCAAACGTCGGTCGACGGCTCACGTCGCCTGGCGTCAATCGAATGGACACCTACCCCCGGCCACGCTCTGCCCGGCGACATCGCCGCAGCCCGCGACCGCGCCATCGTGGCCCAAAGCGCACAGCTTGTTGGGCTGGCGCGCCACCTGCTCGACGAAACCGTTGCCTATGTGCAGGTCCGCGAGCAGTTCGGCAAGCCGGTTGGAGCGCAACAGGCCATCAAGCACAAGCTCGCCGATGTGTTACTCGCTGTCGACTACGCCGGGCCAATGGTCGCCCGAGCCGCGCACTCGATCGACGAAGGCGACCCCGACGCTTCGGTACATGCATCGATGGCGAAATGCAGCGCCGCCGATGCCGCGAAGCTCGCGGTGCGCCACGGCCTGCAAAGCCACGGCGCGATCGCGTACACCGTCGAATACGACCTGCACATGTGGATGAAGCGGGTCTGGGCGTTGGCCGCTCAATGGGGCACGAGCGCGGAGCACCGCGATCGCGTGCGCCAGCACCTCGGCCTCTAGCCCGCGCCTACCAGCCGAGGTAGTCAGGGTCGCGGCGCTCGATGAACGACTGCACGCCTTCGTTGAAGTCGTGCGTGGTCGAAGCAAGCTCCTGGGCCCAGGCCTCATCCGCGAGGGCGGTTACCCGGTCAGAGTCAAGCGAGCGGTTGAGCAGCCACTTCGACAGCGAGATGGCTTTGGTTGGCCCGCTGGCCAGACGACCAGCCCAATCAGCGACGGCGTCATCAAGCTCAGCGACGGGAACCACTCGATTGATCAGGCCGATGCGCTCCGCGTCGGCGGCTGACAGATCATCGCCCAAGAACATCAGTTCCTTGGCTTTAGGCAGGCCGATCATGCGAGGAAGCATGTAGGCGCCAGCAGCATCGGGTGTGATGCCGCGACGTACGAAGACCTCGATGAAACGGGCGTTGTCTGCGGCAATGATCAGGTCACAGGCAAAGGCAAGGTGCGCGCCGAGACCGGCAGCGGTGCCGTTGACGCGGGCAATGACCGGCTTCTCGCAGTCGATGATGGCGGTGACCAAGCTTTGTGCACCACGACGAATGTTGCGGGCAATGTCGCCCATGGTTCGCTCGGGTGCGCCTTCGGGTCGGTTCGATACGGGGGTGCGTGACACGCGCAGGTCAGCGCCGGTACAGAAATGTCGTTCGCCGGCGGCGGTGAGTACCACGACTCGCACATTGAGGTCGTCGCTTGCTTCGGCGAACAGTTCGATGATCTGGTTGCGCTGATCGGGCGTCATAGCATTGGCCGCTTGTGGCCGGTTCAGCGTGATCGTCGCCACTCCGTCAACAACGGTGTGTAACAGGTCTGGTGTGTCGGCTTCGGTGTTCGGTGTCTCGGCCATCAGCGGGCCGTCACGGTTTCGGTGTCGCGGCCCGACCGAAGCACGGTTCCGGGCACCGCACCGGTGGCGACGCCGTCAGTGACGATGACCTCGCCGTTACAAAGCACCCGTTTCACTCCAGTTGAGTCGGCAATCAGCCTCGCCGAGTCGGCAGGCAGATCAGTCACGAGTCGAGCGGGCCCGCCGTCGATCGTTTCGGGGTCGAGCACGACCACATCGGCCCACGCTCCTTCGC
This sequence comes from uncultured Acidimicrobiales bacterium, assembly GCA_937991435.1. Classification (GTDB taxonomy): domain Bacteria; phylum Actinomycetota; class Acidimicrobiia; order Acidimicrobiales; family UBA10347; genus UBA10347. Next base: position 30,865 of record CALKPY010000010.1, on the reverse strand, counting down.
GCAGCACGCCACGATCGATGAGCCCGAACAGCGATGCCGGGTCTGATGTCATCAACTTGACCGCTTGTTCGACAGTGGTGAGCTTGCGACCACGCAGGCAGTCGCCGATGAAGCGGGTTGGGTACGGCGCGCCGCACATGCGATCGAGGTGTGCTCCTGCGTCTGAGCCTCCGATCATGGCCCGGCCGTCGGCCCACAACTCAGCACGCATACGCCACGATTCGTCGTCGTCGTCTTGCGGCGTCGGCCACCACACGGTTTGCAGGTCATCGGCGATCGAGATATCGAGGAAGGTGCCGAACGCTGAACGTCGACGCTCGGCCGCAATGTCACCCACTCGGCGACCCGACAAGCCGTCATTCGCTGAGCTGAAGGTGTCGCCAACGATGTAATCGTCCCAGTCGGCCAAGCGTCGAAACACACCGGCTTCGGGTGACTTCGACTGTTCGAGCATGCGCACCCGAGTGTCGGCATCGTTCAGTCGTTCGATGCGCTCGGGGACATCGACATTGAGAATGTCGCCCCACCCGGGGATCAGAAACAGTCCGCAGAAGTTCAGCAGCGACATGTTCATCGGGACCTGCACAGGCATCGTCAACGCCACGACGCGACCGCCAAGTTCGGTAGCCCGGTCGGCGGCTTGTAACTGGCGGGGCACTCGATCGGCTTCGCGAGAGTCGACGGTTAACACGTTCCAGTTCATGGGACGGTTTGCGGCGGCGCTCATAGCTGCGAGCAGCTCGATCTCGTCGTCGGCGAACCGGTCAAGGCAACCCGGCACGATGCCTTCGAGGGTGGTGCCCTCGTGACGGCCGGTCTCTTCGGCCAGGGCCATGAGCTCATCGGGTGTCGCCCAGCGGCTCGCGACTGCTTCGCCCTCGCCATCAGAGTGTGATGTCGAGTTGGTAAACGAGAACCCGAGGGCGCCGGCTTCGATGGCCTTGGCAAGCTCGGCTCGGATTGCCTCGAGGTCGGCGTCGCTGGCTGCGCTTCCGACCGCTTCGCCGCCCATCACATATCGGCGGATCGCGCAATGTCCGGCAAGGAAGCCCGCATTGACCGAGATGTTGCCTTCGAGACGCCCGAGGAACTCGCCAAAGGTTTCCCAGCTCCAGTCGGTGCCAGCTTCGAGCGCGGCGAGCGGCATGCCCTCGACCTTGGCCATCATCTTGCGTAGATAGTCATCATCACCCGGCCGCAACGGTGCGAGCGTGAAGCCGCAGTTGCCGCCGATGACCGTGGTCACGCCGTGAATGCTCGACGGGCTGGCTGACGGATCCCACAACAGCTGGGCGTCGTAGTGCGTGTGCGGATCGACGAATCCTGGGGTGACGAGCATGCCGGTCGCGTCGGTTGTGATCGCGGCTTCGCTCGGTGACAGGTCGCCAATCGCAGTGATTCGGCCGCTAGAGATGCCAACGTCAGCGACGTAACCCGGGCCTCCCGTGCCTTCGATGATCGTGCCACCGGTAATCAGTTCGTCGAACATCATTCCCCTGTCGTTAAAATCTGACGGTTCGTCAGATTGTAACGTGAGCCCATCACCGGGTGCGAAGACATGGTGAGCCGAGGGGGACCTACATGGCCAAGAATCATCAACTACTGATCGGCGGCGAGTGGGTCGACGGCGATGCGGGTACTTCGTCGATCATCAACCCTGCCACCGAGACCGTCGTCGCCGAGGTGCCCGAAGCATCGGTCGCCCAGGCCGACGCAGCAGCAGCCGCAGCCCAAGCCGCGCTGCCAGCGTGGGCGGCCACGCCCCCCGAAGAACGGGCCGCCCTACTTCGCGCCGCTGCCGATCGGCTGGCCGAGCGCCGAGAGGAACTGATCCCGGTCATCATCTCTGAAACCGGAGCCACCGCACAGGTCGGTTCACGCATGCAAGTCCCGGTCGCCATCACGCGACTGCGCGAATACGCCAACCTTGCGCTGCAGAACCACGACATCGCCCTCACACCAAACGCCACGCCGAGCACTCCCCTCGCTCCCGGCGGATTAATCGGTGCCGTGGTCGCCCGTCAACCCGTCGGCGCTGTTGCCACGATCAGCCCATACAACTTTCCCCTCGTAAACCAGGCTGGCAAGATCGCCCCGGCGCTGGCAGCAGGCAACACCGTGGTCATGAAGCCGGCGCCACAAGATCCAATTGCTGTGATCGAACTGGCCCGAATCCTCGACGAAGTCGGGTTCCCCGCCGGTGTCGTCAATGTGATCACCAGCGCCGCTCCCGAACCTGCCGCGGCGCTAAGCACCAGTACCGACATCGACATGGTCAGCTTCACCGGCTCGACCAGCACCGGCGAACGAATTTACGAATCAGGCGCGTCGACCATGAAGCGTCTGTTGCTGGAACTCGGCGGCAAAGGTGCGGCCATCGTGCGCGAAGACGCCGACCTCAAAACTGCGATCGGCGCGTTGGCGAGCGTGTGGGGCTTCCACAGCGGTCAAATTTGCACAGCCCCCACACGAGCGGTCGTGCACCGCACTCGCTACGACGAACTTGTCTCCGGGCTTCAAGCCGCTGCCGGCCACATGAAGATCGGCGACCCGACCGACGACGACATCATTGTCGGCCCCGTCATCTCGGCGGTGCAACGTGATCGCATCGAGGGCTACATACAAAGCGGCGCCGACGAAGGCGCCACCGTGGTCGTCGACGGCCGCCGACCCAGCCATCTCGACACCGGCTTCTACGTCGGCCCCACGCTGCTCGCCGACTGTCGCCCCGACATGACCGCCGTGCAAGAAGAGATCTTCGGCCCGGTCATCGCCGTTGTTCCTTATGGCGACGATGACGAAGCAGTCGCCATCGCCAATGGCACCGAATTTGGCCTGTACGACTATGTATTCTCCGCCGACATGGCGGCCGCCTATGCCATCGCCCGCCGACTGCGAACCGGCAACGTCGGCATCAACACCGCACAGCGCAACCCCAACACCGCCTTTGGCGGCTTCAAGAAAAGCGGTATCGGCCGCGACGGCGCAGTATTTGGACTGCACGCCTACACCGAGCTGCAGTCGATCGTGTGGCCCGCATGACCGCCGCGAGCACACCTGCGAACGACAGCGCAGACGGCAACGCTGGCTTCCTGGCCGGAGTACGGGTGCTCGATATCTCGATGCTCGGCCCCGGCGGCCTCGGCGGGCACCTTGTCGACTTCGGTGCCGAGGTCATCAAGATCGAATCACCAGCCGGCGATTACGTGCGCCAGATGACCTGGCCCATCGTGCACGACGAACACGGCGCCAATTCGCTGTTGCATCTGCACATCAATCGCGGCAAAAAGTCGATCGTGCTCGACCTCAAAAGCGATGACGGAAGAAGACACTTCGAAAAGCTGGTGCAGTCCGCCGACGTCGTGATCGAAGGCATGCGACCGGGCTTCCTCGACAGGATCGGATTCGGCTACGAACGCCTCGTCGAGCTCAAGTCGAGCATCGTTGTTTGCTGCTTGTCGGGCTACGGCGCCACCGGCCCGTACCGCACCCTGCCGTCACACGGTGTCGCCTACGACGCGTGGTCTGGCGTTGTGCAACCCGTCACCGACGAAGACGGGTTTGCCCGCATCCCGCCGCTCGTCAACGTCGGCATCACGGCCGGACCCGCCTTTGCGGCCATGTCGATCATGGCCGCCCTCGTTCGAGCGCGCACCACCGGCGAACCCGCAAGCATGGAACTGGCCCAGAGCGACGCGTCGGCGTATTTCGACTGGTATCGCATCGAGACCGAGCGCGCCTATCTGCGCCCCGAAGACGAAGTGACCGGCAACGCCAGCGATGACGGCGAACGTCGCGCCGCTGGGCTAGGGGGCATGCACGAGGGCGTGCGGTATCAGTTCTACGAATCAGCGGACCAGTACGTGTTGTTCATGGCCAGCGAGCAGGCGTTTTGGCGCAACTTTTGCGAGGGCGTCGGCCGTCTGGACCTGTTCGAGCGCTGGCCCGGTTCTACCTACGCCGACCATGCCCGCAACAACGTCGAGCTGCAGCGGGAGCTGCGCGACATCTTCCGCACAAAGACCACCGTCGAGTGGCTGGCGTTTGCTGACGAGCACAACACCCCAATAGCGCCAGTGAACGATGCCCGTTCGATACTTGATGACCCTCAATTCGCCGACCGGTTCACCTGGATCGGCGCCGACGAACTCGGGAGCGATCAGCTGCTGATGCCATTGCATGTTCACGGCGAGGATCTGCCCGTACCTGGCCGTGCCCCGGCTCTTGGCGAACACACCGACGAGGTCCTCAACTCGCTCCAATAACCCAACGGGCCTCCCCGAAGCTGTCCGCTGTAGTGTCGACAGATGGCTGACTCGCTCTCAAATCAGGACCTGCGGCGCTTCGCGGAACACTTCGGCGAGCTTGCTAGCCGGGTAGGCGAGCTCTTGCCAACGGGCGACGGCGACTCCATTGCCGAACTTGCTGCGCAACACCTCGGCGTCGACCCCGGCAGCTTCGTGTTCGTCGGTCAGAACGTGCCGGTCGTCGATCGACCGAACCTTCAGCTAGCGATCAATGAGGTGATCACCGACGACGCTGTCCTGCTTGGGTTCAATTCTGAGCTCGCACACCATGGCGGCTTCTCACTATCTGCTCTACTCACCGGATCGTTCCGCGGGCCCGGTCGGGCGGAACCCGCTTCATTTGACGACGTGCCAATCGGAACCGACGAGCAGCTTCGTTGCCCCAAGGCTGCGCTGTGGCTTACCCGCCATGACAACAAGCCCGTGATCATCGGCATGCATACAAGACAACAACACAACCCGGGGCCACCAGATCTGCGTGTCGAAGTGGTCGCTACTGATGATGCAACCGCTGGAGCTGTCGTCGATCGTCTGACCGAAGCTCGCCAGCGACTCAACGTGTACCGGGGCAAGGTTCTTGCATTCACCTTTTCGCAGTTTGGTGAGTTCGGCATCGACTTCATACGGCGCCCAACCACGCGAGAAGACGAAGTTGTGCTTCCGGCCGAGGATCTCAATGGGATTCGCCGACATGCCATCGAGATCGCTGCGCACGCTGACGCCATGCGGCAGGCTGGACAGCATCTGCGCCGAGGTCTACTGCTGTACGGGCCACCCGGAACGGGCAAGACGCACACGGTGGGCCATCTCATGGCCGCGATGCCCAATCGCACCGTAGTCACACTCAATGGTCCAAGCGTTGCTGCACTCGGACATGCCGCTGCCATTGTGCGAGCCCTGCCACCTTCAATGTTGGTCATTGAAGATGTCGACCTGATCGCAACCGAGCGATCCTTCCATCCAATGGGAGGAAACGGCCTACTCTTTCAACTGCTGAACGAGATGGACGGTCTGAACACAGTCGATGATGTGCTGTTCGTGCTGACGACCAATCGCATCGACATGCTTGAACCAGCTCTCGCTGCACGACCGGGTCGCATCGATCACGCTGTCGAGATCGGTCCGCCAGACGCTGAGGCTCGACATAAGCTCCTTGCGCTGTTTCTCCGCGATATCGACCATGACCTGAACAACCTCGACGACGCGGTCCAGCGACTCGATGGTGTGACCGGCGCATTCATCAAGGAACTCATACGCCGTGCGGTAGCCGCTTCGATAATGGCCAGCAGCACCCGCCTCACCGATGCGCATTTGGCCGACGCGATTACCGACATGCTCGACGCAGACGGACCTCTACGCGCTGCCATGTTGGGCGGGCCCCGCAGCATGCAACAGAACGGTCCAATGGGTGGAGCACCACCATTTGGCTACGGCGTTGCTCCCCCTGGGTTCACATCGTTCACGAAAGGCCTGAACAGTTGAAGACCACACCGCCGCGATCTGACACACTTTCAGACATGTCGACTTCCGTGCGTCGTTGAACCTAGTGGACATCACTGAATCGCCAGAGAACGTCGAGTTCCGCGCGGCTGCGCGTACCTGGCTACTGGCCAACGCCACACCACGCACCGAATCGTCGGTTGCGCTTCCGCTCGACGAACATGTCGCAGCGGCCATGGCTTGGCAAAAGACGCTGCAGGCGCATGGCTGGGCTGGCATCAGCTGGCCCGAAGCATTTGGCGGCCGCGGCGAATCGTCGCTGCGAGCCTCGATCTTCAACGAAGAGATGTCGCGCTTTGAACAGACGCTCGGCCCACTCACCGTCGCGGTTGGCATGGTGGCGCCGACGCTGATGGCCCACGGCACGCCCAAACAACAACAACATCTCGCCGCGATTTTGCGCGGCGACGAACTGTGGTGTCAGCTGTTTTCTGAGCCCGGGGCCGGAAGCGACCTCGCCGCCCTCGCCACTCGTGCCGAACTCGACGGTGACGAGTGGGTAGTGAACGGCCAAAAAGTGTGGACCTCGCTTGGCCAGTTCGCTCAATACGGAATCTTGCTTGCACGAACCGACCCGACGGTTCCCAAGCACAAAGGCATCACCTATTTCATTGTTGACATGAACGACCCCGGCATCGAGGTACGCCCACTGGTGCAGATGACCGGTCACGCACATTTCAACGAGACGTTTCTTACCGACGTGCGGATTCCCGTCGAGAACGTCGTCGGCGAGGTTGGCAATGGTTGGGCGATCACCCGTACGACACTGACTGCGGAACGATCGTCGATCGCGGGCGGTGGAGCCGGTTGGAGCGTCGAGGGGCTAATCGAGCTGGCTAGAGAACAGGGTCGAGCCGACGATCCGCTCGTTCGCCAAGCGCTTGCCAGGGCGCACAGCCGATCAGAAGTCATGCGTGTTCTCAACCTTCGGCTTCGTACGGCGATTGCGAACAAGCGCATGCCAGGCCGCGAGGCGCTGATCATGAAGCTCGCCTATGCGCGGCATTGGGTGTCTACGACTGACTCGGCAATGTCGCTGCTCGGCGCCCAAGGCATGCTCGCTGGTAGCGATGCTCCGCATGACGAATCGTGGCACCAGGCATTTTTGAATCAATATGCAATCCGGCTCGGTGGCGGCACTGACGAAGTGCAACAAAACATCATGGGTGAGCTCGGTCTCGGCCTACCTCGCGAACCATCGACCGATCGTGACATCCCCTGGAAGGACCTTCCCAAGTGAACTTCGACCTCAGCGACGAACAGCAGGTCGTCAAAGACCTGGCAACGCGGATCTTCGACGACTTGGCCACCCCCGAACGGGTGCGCGATGTATGTGCCGACGGCGGCCACGACGCAGACCTCTGGCAGGCCTTGGCCGACGCTGGGCTCCTCGGCTTGTGCCTGCCCGAGACTGTCGGCGGCGTCGACCTTGGCAGCGGTATGGGCATGGTCGAGCTATGCCTGATCACCGAACAGCAAGGTCGCCGGGTTGCCCCGGTGCCATTGGCTTGTGCAGTTGTGGCCGCTCGGTGCATCGCGAACTTCCTGCCCGCCGAGGCTGAGCTGCTGGCTCGCTTCGTAGCGGGCGAATCCATCATCACCGCAGCGCTCGCCGAGCCCGGCCGCAACGATCCGTTCACTCCTGGCATCACCGCAACGACCGTCGACGGCGGCCTGCGGCTCGTCGGCGACAAACCTGCTGTTGCGGCGCTGAGCCAGGCCACACACGTGCTCGTGCCTGCCCGGCACGAAGATGCGAACGTTGTCGCCCTTGTCGAGACCTCAGCCGAAGGTGTTCACATCGAAGCTCTGGTGACGACGAACCACGAGTCGCAAGGCCACCTCACGATCGACACGGTGATCCCCGCCGCAAGGATCATCACCGACGCCGCTGCGCTCGATCAGCTCGTGTGGCACACGCTGGTCGCTCATTGCGCGATTCAGTTGGGTGTGGCCGAAGGTGCGGTTGCGCTGGCGGCCGAACACGTCTCGACTCGCGAGCAGTTCAACCGGCCGCTGTCTGCCTTCCAGGCGGTCTCGCAGCGAGCTGCCGACGGCTACATCATGACCGAGGCACTACGCACCACAGTTCTCAACGCTTCGTGGCAATGCGACCATGGCGAAGACCCTCGAGCCGACACGCTGGCAGCTGCCTATTGGGCCAGCGAGGGCACTCAACAGGTCGTGCTTGGCGCGCAACATCTACACGGTGGCCTGGGCGCCGACACGGACCACCCGGTGCACCGTCAGTTTCTGTGGGGTATGCAATACGCGTCAACCCTCGGCAACGCCAGCACCCATCTCGAGCGCCTCGGCCGCCTGATCGCACACGGCTAGAAATACATCGCTAGCGGTACAGGGCTAGCGGTATACGGCTATTCGGGCTTCGGTAGGCGCACGAGCGGAATTCGTCGTTCGGTTTTGGCCTGATAGTCGATGTAGAACGGCCGGTCACTTGTAATCCCGGCCCACACGTGCGCGTAGTCACCGCCGACGAGTACTTGTGCATCGCTGTCCCATACCTGATCTCGTTCGCGCACGCTGATCGTCGGGTTCGCCGCCTTGTCGGCAAGGTTGTAGTACCACGACGGATGCTTGGGCGCGCCAGCGAACGATGCCACCACGATGCGATTGTCGCCCTCGTCAAGCCAGTACGGAAGCGGCGTCTTGTGGGTGTTGCCTGACTTGCGGCCGATCGTGGTGATCAGCACATGCTCCATGCCCGCGGCGAGCCAAACGGCGTCGTCGGTGGTGGTTTCCATCATCTGTACATGGGCGGGCGTCCACTCCAAAATCTGGCTATGGCTTGGCGTTTCAAACGGCTCGTTCTTCTGACTTTTACGCATCGTGATCAGAGTAGATCGAATCTGACGGTTCGTCAGATTGGGTGGTAATGTCGCCGCGCCGGGCCCGAGACGCCCCGCCGATCGACAGGGGAAGGCAAAACGCCGTGGAGTTTCAGCTCGCCAGCATGTGGGAAGCGCTCGCCGATGCGGGGCCTGAACATGTGTGCCTTGTCGCCGGCGAGGTCTGTCACACAAGGGCCGATCTCGAAGGTCGGGCAAATCGGCTGGCTCATCATTTACAAGCCTCAGGGGTCAGCGCTGGTGACCGCGTCGGCGTCTACACCCACAACCGAGCCGAGCATGTTGAGGCGCTGCTCGCGTGTTGGAAACTTTCGGCCGTTCCAATCAATGTGAACTATCGCTACGTTGCCGCCGAATTGCGACACGTTTGGGCCGACGCACAGCTCGTGGCGATGATCGCCGAAGCGTGCTTTGTACCGGTGCTCAATGAGTTGGCCCCCGAGTTCCCCGCCACGACCACCTACGTGTTGATCTCAGATGGCACCAACGCGGCACCGAGCTTCGAAGCGCTCAGCTACGAAGCTGCCCTCGCCGATCAACCCCAGACCCGCAACTTCGGCACGTCACGGTCCGCCGACGACCTGTATGTGCTGTACACCGGCGGCACCACGGGGCTTCCCAAAGGCGTCATGTGGCGCCATGTCGACATCTTTTTCGCGGCGATGGGTGGCGGCAACTACCTCGAGCCGATCAGCGAACCCGAACAGATCATCGTCAACGCCACCGCTCCGCCAATGCCCATGACGATGGTGGCGACGGCGCCGCTCATGCATGCAGCTGGCCAGTGGGTCACCATGATCAGCCTGTTCACCGGCGGCAAGGCCATCGTGTACTGCGATCGACCATTCGATGCCGCAACGCTGCTAGATCTCGCCGATGCTGAGGGGGCCCAGACCATGTCGCTCATCGGCGATGCAATGGCGTTGCCCCTCATCGCCGAACAGCGCCGCGATCCTCGCGAGCTTCCCAATTTGTTCGCGGTGTCGAACGGCGGCGCCATGATTTCACCTGCTACACGAGAGCAGCTGGCCGAAGTGTTCCCGGGCAAGATTCTCAGTGACGGATTCGGCTCCTCTGAGACCGGCACGGTGGGAACGGGCGCTAATAGTTCGGTTGACGAAGGCGGTTCGTTCTTCAACGTGCGCCCCGGCACCGAGGTACTCGACCCCGAAACGTTGGAACCAGTTGCCGTCGGCGAGCCGGGGATCCTCGCCGGCACCGGGCGTATCCCTATCGGCTACTTGAACCAACCAGAAGCGACGGCAAAGACCTTCCGCACCGACGCGAACGGCGACCGCTGGGTCATGTCGGGCGACTGGGCGATCCGTGGCGAAGACGGCCGGGTGCAGCTGCTTGGCCGAGGTTCGGCAACAATCAACTCTGGCGGCGAGAAGATTCACCCTGAAGAAGTCGAAGCGGCATGTCGCACCCACCCGGCGGTGCACGACGTGCTGGTCACCAGCGTGCCCGATGAGCGGTGGGGGGCTCGCGTCGTGGCGATTGTCGAGACCGCCAGCGACCTCACGCTCGAAGAACTCCAGGTGCACTGCCGCGAGCACATCGCTGGCTACAAGGTGCCCCGCGATCTCGTGTTCGCCAAGATCGAACACACCGCCGTTGGCAAACCCGATGTTGTGTGGGCTCGCGCCCATGCGTGCGCAACGCTTGGCGCTGACACTCCAATCTCCCCGCCGTCCCTGTGAGGTACCGCTATGACCATCTCTGATCCCGGCGTTCGCCGATTCAACGGCAAGGTCGCACTCGTGACCGGGGCCGCCAACGGCATTGGGGCTGCGTGCGCCCGTCGACTCGCTGCCGAAGGAAGCCGACTGGCACTCAGCGATGTCGACGAAGACGGTTTGGCCAAGGTGCTCGCTGACGTGCGCACCACACTTGGCGACGAACAAGCTGCGATCGCTGTGCCATGCGACATCAGCGCAGAAGCTGATGTGAAGTCACTGTTTGCCCAACTCATCGCACACCACGAACGGCTCGATGTCGTTGTGAATATGGCCGGAATTATCGGCACCGCCAACAGCCACGAAGAAACCCTCGAACAGTGGAACCGAATCATCGGCGTGAACCTGACCGGATTGTTCCTGGTCTGTCGCGAAGCAATCCCTCACCTCGTCGAGACCAAGGGCAATATCGTCAACGCCGCGTCAACAGCGTCGCTCTCGGGCCACCCATGGTTCACCGCTTACGGGGCATCGAAAGGCGGCGTGCTCATGTTGACCAAGTCCCTCGCTATGGAATACGCCAAGCGAGGCATGCGAGTCAACGCTGTTGCCCCCGGCGGCATCACCACCAACATGACGTCTGACGTGGCACTGCCCAGCGAGGTCGATTACGAAATCCTTGCTCGCATGACACCCCTCGGCGACTTCGGCATGCCCGAGACGGTGGCCGATGCGGTGGCGTTCTTAGCCAGTGACGACGCCCGCTACGTCAACGGCGAGTACCTGCGGGTCGACGGAGCAACACTCGCATGAGCGACCGGCCACTCGACGCGGTCGCCGAAGCCGAACTGGTTCGCACCGGTCAGGCTTCGCCGCTCGAACTTGTCGACGCCGCCATTGCTCGCATCGAAGCTCGCGACGGTGAGATCAACGCGGTCATTCACCCGCGCTTCGAAAAGGCCCGAGCCGAAGCCGCCGGCGAGCTTCCCGACGGACCATTTCGAGGGGTGCCAATCACGCTCAAGGACTTGTGGCCATCAAGCGCTGGCGATCCCTGGCATCTTGGGGTCAAGGCGCTGCGAGACGCCAACTACTGCCACACCGAAGACTCGAACCTCGTCAAGCGCTACCGCCAGGCTGGCTTCGTGATCGTAGGTCGCACCAACACCGCCGAACTCGGACTCGCCGCGACGACAGAGCCTCTTGCCTGTGGCCCAACACGCAATCCGTGGAAGCTGACCCACAGCGCTGGCGGGTCCAGCGGCGGAGCGGCTGCGTCGGTAGCAGCGGGCATGACCTCGATTGCCAACGCGTCAGATGGCGGCGGTTCGATCCGCATTCCGGCGGCGCACAATCATCTAGTCGGGCTCAAACCAAGCCGGGGTCGTATGTCGATGGGCCCACTGCAAGACGAGTGGAGCAACTCAGTGCAACACGTGGTGTGCCATACCATGCGCGACGCAGCCACAGTGCTCGATTCCACCAGCGGACCGTTCCCTGGCGACGGTGTCGTAGCGCCAGATCCGGGGGCGCCGTTCGCCTCTTTTCTGGACAAGCCGCCTGGCCCGCAACGAATTGGTTTCACCACACAGGCGCGAGACGACATCGATGTCGACCCAACACTCGTCGCCGCCGTACGCCGTGTCGCGGCCCTACTCGACTCGCTCGGTCACAACGTGACCAGCGAAGATTCCCCTGCCCCGCTGCATCGCAGCGAGCCGGCCTACGGGCTGCTGTCAATGGTCGGAACCCGAACCCAGTTGGCAGCACTAGGACACCGCCTCGGCAGGGAACTCACCGCCGACGATGTCGAGCCTGGCACTTGGCAGATCGCAGAGATGGGCGCTGGCATCACCGGCGTGCAGGTCATGCAGGCCCAGGCAACCGTGTCTGCCATGCGCCGCGAGATGCTGTCATGGTGGGGCGACGGCGACGGCGCTTCGGGCTTGACTGGCGGCCACGATCTGTTGCTCACGCCGACGACCGCGCTTCCGCCTGCGCAGATCGGCGAGTTAGCTGCCACGGCCGACGAGCCTTTCCGGGCACAGCTCGGTTCGATTCCGTACGCGGTGTTCACGTCGGTGTTCAATGTCACGGGTCAGCCGGCACTGTCGATTCCGGCTGGGTTCACCAATGACGGTCTACCAATCGGCGTGCAACTCGTCGCCGCCTATGGCCGCGAAGATCTGCTCATCGCCGTGGGAAGCCAGCTTGAGCAAGCCATTGGCTGGGCTGCACACCGGGCGCCTGTGTCGAACTGACAGAACGCAACACCAAAACGCTAATGGCCACAGCCAACACCGCTGGGCGGCATGGCTGTGGCCATCGAGTTTTTGCTACCGGGCTAGCAAGCCGGCAGTTGTTCAGTAGCCAGCGGCATCAATCGCATCGACAACGACCTTGAGGGCAATGTCATGACCAAGCCGGTTGGGATGTGCAGACTCGAACAGATCCGAGCCTGCGCCCACGTTGAGCGACAAAATGGCCGGGTTCGGATCGCAAATGCGACGCCCTTCGAAGTGCTCGTCGAGCGACACGTAGAACACACCAGGCACAGCCTCGGTCGCGGCCTTGATCGTCGCATTGAGCGCCAGGGCAGCGTCGTTCATCCACGCACGTTCTGCCGCGTTGATATAGGTGCCGGTAAGCAAACCAACGCCGTCGCCGTCTTTGCAGTCTTCGTCGGCAGCACCATCAGCGAACAACTGCATGTAGCTCGGCACAAAAACCGCCATCTTGCCGGCAGGACGAAACGCCGTCGCGGGCTCGACGTGATTTCGGATCGCGGTGTAGGTATCGATGAGCTCCTGTTCGAGCGCCGGTAGATAATCATCGAAGTTGAGAATCAGGTCGTTGCCATGCCCGGGGTAGTCAAAGCAGTTCTCTGCAACCGGGGTCGTGAAACCGCAATCGAGGAGCACCGACGAATAGCCGAGGTCATTGGTACCAATGGTGACTGTCGCAATGCCGAATCCGCCCGCCTTGATGGGGTCAACCATGTCGAGTTGGGCGAATTGTTGCAGCGACGGTGCCGAACCAGAGCCCGGCAAAGGATCCGGGAACTGATCGAGATAGGTGATGTTGTCCGCGGTTGCACCGCTGCAAGCAACAAAGTCCTCAAGCGGGTACCAGCGTGGTCGAGGGCGAGTGATTGGGCGAGCCAAGTTGATGCTCGTGACGAGTCGCTGGTTGAGCGCATCGTTGATGCGCGGCCCAAACGCATTTTCGGAACGGTGACAGGTATTCGAGCCAGCTTCGGTGCCAATGGCATCGGTACCGGGCTCGTAGTCGCCGACTGACTGACCAGACGCAAACGAATCACCAAACGACAGAATTCGATTGGGTGGCAGTCTCGTGGTGAGCTCTGGGTTTGGCACGCGCTTGAGCGTCGGCCCAGCATCTGCCGGCAGCGATGTGGCCATCAATGCCGCGCATGCCACTATGGCAGCGATCACCGTCACACGACGGATCAGTGTCTTCATCATGTTTCCCCTTTTGACTTCACGTAGTGAAGCAGATGGTCGTGGGGCTGACAATAGGACAGATGGCCCGACGCACGATTACCCTCACCCGGCATGGAAACGTCTGAGCTCGCCCGACGCCTAATCAATCAACGAAGTTGGGTCAGCCAACCCGCTGTTTCACCCGACGGCGCACGGGTGGCTTGCGTCGTTGCAACCACCGACCTCGAAGAGAACAAGACAACCACCAAGGTTTGGCTTGACGGCCGCCCCATTAGCGGCGAAAGCCATGATGGAAACCCAAGTTGGTCACCCGACGGCACCCAGCTGGCGTTCACCTCTCGCCGCGGCGAGAAGAAGGGAGACTCGACCCTGCACGTGCTGTCGATCGATGGGCCGGGCGAGACCCTTCAACTTTGCACCATGCCCGAGGCGGTCACTGACGTCTCTTGGAGCCCTGACGGCTCAACTATTGGCTTCTTAAGCCGTACCCGCGACGAGCGATATGACATCACCGAAGTATCTCGGCAACCTCCCCGCAAGATCGAACGCTTCTTCTCGCGCCTCAATGCTGAAGATTGGGTCTATGACCGGCCAAAACAGGTGTATGTAGTCGCTGCTGACGGCACAGGCACGCCTCGCAACCTGACTCCGGGAGAGTATGAACACAGCGGTCTGAGCTGGACATCTGACTCCAGCGCCATCGTCACCGCTGCCGCCCGTCACGACACCTGGGATCAGGATCTAACGCAGGATCTGTACTTCGTTCCGCTCGCTGCAACCGACGACGCCAGTTTGATTCGCTGCCTGACGAGCCGCGACGGCACATACCAGCTTCCGTCTGTGTCCCCAGATGGCACTCGAGTTGCCTTCATTGGGTGGGGCGAGCCGATGACTTTTCCACAAAATGCCGCTGTCGGCGTGCTCGATCTCAGCGTGACCGGGGCAACCTTTGACGACATCTGCTGGTCGTCAAACGGACTCGACCGCACATTCTTTCCAACCGTTGGCGTGCGGGCACCGGTCTGGCAAGACAACGAAACGTTGCTTGCGACCGCCGAAGATCGCGGCGACACGCACCTGTACGCCATGCCAGCCGACGGATCTGCTGCCCCTCAGGCACTGACCGAAGGGCCGTCTACGGTTCAGGCCTTCGATTGCCGAGGCAACACCACAGCCACCGCAGTGACGACAGCGACTTGCCCGGCTGAGCTCGTGGTCAACGGATCTCCGGCAACAACCGTCACCCGCACGTTCGCACGCGACTTACTGCCGTGGGACAAGCATCTCGCGCCCTCGTTAGACGGCACCGTCGACATCGACTACTGGGTAATGCGTCCTCGAGATTTCGACCCAGCTAAGACCTATCCGGTATTGCTCAATGTGCACGGTGGTCCTTTCACCCAGTACGGCGAGTACTTCATGGACGAGTTCCAGATGCAGGCCGCTGCCGGATTTGTGGTGGTCGCTGGCAATCCTCGCGGCGGAAGCGGTCGCGACACCGCGTGGGGTCAATCGATTCTTGGACCCAAACACCCGTTGCGCCCCGGTACAGGCTGGGGAAGCTGCGACGTCGACGACGTGCTCGCCATAATCGACCACGCACTCGACCAGTTTTCGTTCTGCGATGCCACAAGGGTCGGCATGCTCGGCGGGTCCTACGGCGGCTTCATGGCCACTTGGCTCGCCGCCAACCACGGCGAACGATTCAAAGCATTTTGCAGCGAGCGGGCCGTCAACAACCTGTTGAGCGAAGAGTGGTCCTCTGACATCGCGACCGCATTTCGAACCGAACATGGCCCCAGCCACATCGAAGACCCCGAGGTGTATCGGTCTCGGTCACCAATCGAATCAGTACGCAACATCGACAAACCAATGTTGATCATTCACTCAGAAGAAGATTGGCGTTGCCCGATCGTGCAGGCCGAAGAGCTCTGGGTCGCCCTCAAACTGCTCGGGCGAGAGGTCGACTTTTACCGGTTCCCCGGCGAGAACCATGAGCTATCGCGTTCGGGGTCCCCGGTGCACCGGGTTCAGCGAGCAGAGATCATTCTCGATTGGTTCGCGGAGAAACTGGGTTAGTCGGCGTTGTGGGGGCGACAGAAGGCGCCATTTCTTCACCCCATGCTCGATACAGCTCCGCGTAGTTACCTGACTGTTTCACAAGTTCGTCGTGCGGTCCTGACTCGATCAAACGACCTGCATCGAACACGAGCACGAGATCTGCCGACTCCGCTGTCGCCATACGATGAGCGATCGAAACAACGGTGCGTCCTTGCGCCAATCGATCGATCGCCGCAGTCAACATCAGATCTGTTTGCTGGTCTACCGAAGACGTTGCCTCGTCGAGCACAAGCAAACCAGGGTTCGCAACTGCAGCTCGCACAAAACTGACCAGCTGGCGTTCACCGACTGACAGCAGGGAACCTCGTTCTCCGACCGTCGTGTCGAGCCCGTCGTTCAGCGACGCAGCCCATTCGCCCAGCCCGAGAGTAGTGAGCGCGCCGTCGATCTCAGCTTCGGTGACTCCTTCACGACCCATGGCGATGTTGTCTCGTACCGTTCCGGCAAACAAAAAGCTGTCCTGCGGAACGAAGCGGATTCCAGCCTGACGAGCGGTAACCGACACCTCGGTCAGGTCAACCCCACCGACTGAGACAGTCCCTGTTGTTGGGTCAGCCAGCCGGCACAGCAATCGCCCAAACGTCGACTTCCCCGATCCTGTTGCCCCAACGACCGCAATACGTTGGCCGGCTGGAATCTTCACGGTGACATCACTCAAGCTTGCGATTTCGGCATCGTGATAGAAGAAGTTCACGCCGCGTAGCTGCACACCCAGTGCACCTAACGGCAGCGCAGATCCGGCCGCTGGATCAAGAGCCTCGACCGGCTCATCAAGCACCCCGAGCACATTGCGCCAACCCGCCACCGCGACCTGTGCCTCGTTCAAAGTCTCACCGAGCTCGTTTATCGGGCTCTGCAACATCGATCCGAGAAAGAGAATGGCGACCAGTTCACCGGCCGTCAATGCAAGCGCGTCGCGCCACGCCAACCCAACAACAAGCATCGAGGCAGTCGTAAGAGCAACGAGCATGTCACCCACGACGAAGACCGTCGCCATATAGATATTGGCTCGCAGACTGGCGCGATATCGCCGGTCAGAGAGCTCAGACAGCCGTAAACGCATTGGCGCCTGTGCTCGGTACGCCCGAAGAACTTCGCCACCGGCAAGAGCCTCGGTGTACCCGCCAAGCATGTCTCCAACACTTCGTTGCCGTTCAAGATGAGCAGCGGTCATGCGCTCTCTCATCCAACGAAGCAAACCTACGATTGGCAGGAACACGGCCAACGCGACAAGTGCGAGCGGCCACGAGTAGACCGCAATTGTGATGAATAGGCCCACAACGACAGCGGGCTGAACCATCCAGACAAACATGGCCCAGTCGACAAACCGTGCCAGAACATCGACGTCACTGGTGACCCGACTGACAAGCAGACCGGTTGACTGGCGGCCGTGCGTCTGCAGCGACAATCGGTGGACATGGTCAAAGGCCATTGTTCTCAACTGGCGCAAAGCCTCTTCGGCGCGTTTGATGATGCGACGCTTGAGGGCTACCCCAAGAAGCTCACTTGCCACGATTACGGCGACTCCGCAGATCGCGAATACCCAGATGCTTGCGATATCAACCTGTCCAGTCGCGATACCGCCACGGTCAAGCGCGAGTTGAATCACGACCGGTGCAGCAACCTGTCCAGCAGCGAAGACGAGGCCAGCGACCAGCGTGGCCGCCAGTCCAGACATCAGCACGGGGGTCGTGCGAACGCCCCGACGCAGCACCTGCACCGTTGACAACTCTTCGACGACCGGCATCGTGTTCGTCTGCGTCTGCACAGGATCAGCCATCGGCCATCTCCGCATATGCCGTAACCAGTTGCCGATACGAGTCTTCGTTTAGAAGGTCCTCATGACGGCCGACCGCCGCAACCCGACCGTCGACAAGGTGCGCCACACGGTCGGCCATCAGAATCGTCGCGAGGCGGTGTGCCACCACGATGGTCGTGCTGGAGGAATCGGCTGAGGAACGCAACCTGGTGAGCACTTCGCGCTCAACGATCGGGTCTAGCGCCGAGGTTGCATCATCGAGCAGAAGAAGCCCAGGCCGTCTGGTCAACGCACGAGCCAGTGCAATGCGCTGGCGCTGTCCGCCAGAAAGCGTCACACCACGCTCGCCAAGTTCAGTCGCGTATCCCGAGGGAAGGGCTTCAATGAAGTCATGCGCTGCTGCCGCGGATGCTGCTGTGTGAACCGCAGCATCGTCGAGTTCGCCGCGCAGGTCGATGTTGGAGCGCACGCTTCCGGCAAAGAGAAACGCTTCTTGAAACACGCGGACGATCGCATCGGCGCGCACCGCGCTGTCGACATCGGCAACATCGGTGCCGTTGAGCAAGACCTGCCCAGCGGCAGATACATCACCCGTAATCACATCGAGCACGGTGCTCTTGCCAGAACCAGTTGCACCGACAAGAGCCACAAGCTCGCCTGGCGCAATTGACAGGTTCACCGACTGCAGAACGTGGTCGTTCGGCGCGTCATCAAAGGCAAAGGTCACATCACGAAGCTCAACAGACAACGGCCCCGTCTGCCATGGACCATGAGTCGCACGACTTTGCACCGGCACGGCTTCTCCTTCGACGACCGGTCGCAGTCTGTTCCAAGCAACAATCGTGGGAACGAGGCTTTCGAGCAGAAACCCAAACACCAGCATGGGTATGGCCAAGGCCGAGAACAACGCCGCCACCTCGACAACCGCGCCTGCGCTCAACTGCCCGGATTCAATGCGATAGGCACCAAGCACGACGACGGTGACAATCCCGAGCGGCGGTACGAGATGCAACGCTGCATCAACACCCGCCTTGATAAAGCTGGCCTTGCGGCGACGATCACGAAGCTCGGCTGCAGCCGCGTCGAAACGGTCAACTTCGACCTGACGCCGACCCAGGGTTTTCACCACGATCGCGCCCTCGAAGCTCTCATGAGCAGCACTGGCGACCGTGGCTGACTGTTCCTGGACACGAGCGAGGGGCACCGAAACCAGGCGAGCATTGACCGCGTTGATGATCCACATGACCGGGAACACCACCAGCGCGACGAGTGCGAACCAGGGATCGACCATCAATAGACGCCCACCGCCGATCACTGCAAGGCACAAGACCCCAAAGGCGAACGGCAACGGGTGTAGCGACTCGATGTAGACCCGCGCGTCGCCATCGACATGGGCGATAAGCCTGCCGGTGCCGAACCGGCGCAGCCAAGGCATCGGCGCGTCGAGGTAGCGATCGGCCAAGTCGCTTCGCAGCTGTCGGGTCACGCGCTCTGCGGTCATGCCAGCGAAGTACCGACGCACGATGACGCCGACGCCGCGCAGCACTGCAGTAGCGATCACGACTGCAGCCGCCCCCAACGCTGTCGGTACCGGTTCAACGACACCGTTTTCGAATACGCCGATGACCACCTCGTCAGTTACCCAACCGAGCACTGCAGCCGAGACCACAGTTCCAAAGGCAAACAAGAGGGACCCGATCAGCGAGACAACGAACGGCACCGGATGAGGCCGCACCATTGCGGCGACGAGCCGTAAGCCCGCACGCGTCGTCGTGGGAACATCTGGTTCGTGCGCCGTTGTGGAGCGCAGCTTGTTGTCAGACGTACTCACGCGACGACGCTAGTCGCTCTCGCTTGCCCGGTTGCTCGAATATTGGGCTACTTGAGCCGGTCAGATCGACGAGAAGTGGCAGGCGACCCAGTGGTCGGGCTCAACTTCTTTCAGGGCTGGCGTTTCGTTGGCGCAGAGTTCGGTGGCGATCGGGCATCGGGTGCGGAAACAGCAACCTGACGGTGGATCCGCGGGACTTGGAATATCACCGTGCAGCACGATTCGTTCGCGTGTCGCTTCGATCTCAGGATCGGGCACAGGCACCGCTGACAGCAATGCTTGGGTGTACGGGTGGCCAGGCGAGGCATAGAGCTCATCGCGATCGGCGACCTCGGCTACTTTGCCGAGATACATCACGACCACCCGGTCTGAGATGTGGCGAACGACGGAGAGGTCGTGAGCGATGAACAGGTAACTGAGCTTGAAGCGCTGTTGCAGATCCTCAAGCAGATTGATCACCTGGGCTTGAATCGAAACATCGAGTGCTGAAACTGGCTCATCGAGAATGATCAAGTCCGGCTCTAGCGTCAACGCACGCGCAATACCGACACGCTGACGTTGCCCGCCGCTGAACTCATGCGGATATCGGTTGCCGTGTTCGGGAAGCAGGCCCACGGCTTCGAGGTACTCCCCTGCGCGGTCTCGAGCTTCGTTCTTCGACGTGCCGTGAATTCGGAGAGGCTCGCTCACGATGTCGTGAACAGGCATGCGCGGGTTCAGCGACGCATACGGATCCTGGAACACCATCTGCATTTCTTTGCGAAGCTCGCGAAGCCGGCCGCTTGAGGCCGCCACAACATCTTCGCCGCGGACCTTGATCGAGCCCGCGGTGGGCTCGATCAGGCGCAGAATCGTGCGTCCAAGAGTGGTTTTGCCGCAACCGGACTCGCCAACAATGCCGACCGTCTCGTTTGGTTGAACCGAAAGCGAAACACCGTCGACGGCTTTAACCCAACCAGTTGTGCGCTTCAATAACCCTGATCGGATCGGGAAGTGCGTAACAAGATTGTCGACCTCAAGAAGCGGAGGCGTTACTTGTGCTGCTTCGCTCACGATTCACTCCCGGTCTGCAATGGCGTCCATTCAGGAAGATCCGCGTTGTGATGACAACGGCTCTCGTGACCGTCAACGACCATTTGCAGATCGGCAGCGCTGGCGTCGCAAACCTCGGTGCGGTACGAGCACCGTGGGGCAAACGCACAGCCCGGCGGCATTGCGAGAATGCTCGGCGGCGATCCGGGGATCGGGATTAGTCGATTGTCACGAGCACCATCGACCCGTGGCAATGAGGTGAGAAGTCCTCGCGTGTAGGGATTCCGTGGGGCGCGGAACAATGGGCGAACGTCGGCGCGCTCGACAATGCGACCGCCGTACATGACCTGCACCCGGTCAGCCACGCTGGCCACGACTCCGAGGTCGTGAGTGATCAGAATCAAGGCTGCGTTGACTTCTTTTTGAATGTTCGCCAAGACTTCCATCACCTGCGCCTGGATGGTTACGTCGAGCGCGGTGGTTGGTTCATCCGCGATCAGCAGGTCAGGCTTGTTGGCGATGGCCATCGCCACCATTGCCCGTTGCCGCATACCACCTGAATACTCATGCGGGTATTGGTTGACTCGAACCCCAGGTTCCGGCACGCCAACGAGTTCGAGCAGTTCAGCTGCCCTGGACAGGGCCTGCTTCTTATTCGCGAGGCCGTGCACCGTGATCGTCTCAGCTATTTGATTGCCAATCGTGAAAGCAGGGTGAAAAGCCGTCATTGGATCCTGGAAGATCATGGCGATGCGGCGACCGCGGTAGGTACGCAACTCTTTTGGCGTGAGCGCAAGAAGATCGACACCTTCGAGACGAACTTGACCGGTGATCTCCGCCGAACTCGGCAACAGACCGAGCATGGCCATGGCGCTCACCGATTTCCCGGATCCCGATTCGCCAACGATTGCCAGGGTTTCACCGCGCTCGATCGAGTAGCTCACTCCACGAACCGCTTGCGCGGTCGGCTTTTTCTTTGCGCGGAACCCGACCGACATGTTGTCAACTTCAAGCAGCGGCTGGTTCGTTGATCCCGAAACGTTCATGCTGGCACTCACTGTTCGAGCTCATGTGTCGGGTCGAGGGCGTCGCGTAGTCCGTCGCCGACAAAGTTGACGGCCAGCACGATCAGCGTCACAAGTCCTCCCGGGATCAACACTCGTGTCGGATTTGTATCGATCGATCCTTTGGCTTCGTTGATCAACGTGCCGAGGGTTGTCTCCGGAGGAAGCACACCAAGACCGAGGAACGACAGTGTCGACTCAAGAATGATTGCCGTACCCGCAAGCAACGTTGCTTCGACAAGAAGGGATCCGGCAACATTCGGCAACAGGTGCCCCTTGATGATTCGAAGGTTGCTCGCTCCAGCAGCGCGTGCGGCCAGCACGAACTCTCGTTCCTTGAATTGCATGACGAGTGCCCGTACAACGCGCGCGCCTCGGTACCAGCTAAGGATGGCGATGAGCCCCGCGATCGTCAACGGTGTCATTTGGAACTTCACGCCGAGCACCAACAAGATTGCAAGCGAATTGATGGTCAGCAAGCAGTTGATAAGGAACGTGACGCCGGTGTCTACCGTTCCACTGAAGTAGCCGGCTATCGACCCGAGCACGCCACCGAGGGCCGCCGCCATCAGGCCGGTGACGACACTGATCGTGATCGAAAATTGCCCGCCGCGCATAGCGCGGACAAAGAGATCTCTTCCGAGGTCGTCTGTTCCGAACCAGTGCTCGCTGCTCGGACCCTGCGCCCGGTCGACAATGTTGATCTCGTCAAATTCGTAGCTACTGATCGCCGGACCGATCCAGAACATCAACACCATGGAGAAGAACATGAAGATGCCGATGATGGCGAGTTTGTGACTGCGGAACCGTTTCCAGGCTTGTCGACCGAAACTCTGCGGCTTGTCGCCGAATGCCACATCTTCGACCATTGCCTGCGGCCTGCTGTTTGCTTCTGTCACCGCTGATTCACCCATAACGCACCCTCGGATCAAGCCAGCCATAGAGCAGGTCGGCAAGCAGATTGAACAGCACCGTGATCACGCCGATGAACAAGATGACCGCCATCATGATGTTCACATCGCCGTCGAACACACCATTGAAGATCAGCAGGCGTCCGAGACCCGGCCAGCTAAACACCGTCTCGGTAACCAGCGTGCCGCCGAGCAACGTGCCGAACGTAATCGCCCAGACGGTCACCATTGGAATCAACGCGGCCCGAAGCAGATGCTTGAGCACAATTGTGCGTTCAGGTACGCCTTTGGCTCGAGCTGTTCGTATGAAGTCGGCATTGCGGGTTTCGAGCATGGCGGCGCGACCGAATCTCGTGTCGGCAGCCAAGCTGATTATGACGAGCGTCGTGATGGGCAAAGCCACACTCGACAACAGATCGCCGATCGATTCGGTATGAAGACCACCTGTCCAGAATGGTTTCAACCCTGTCCAGTTCTGGAACCAGATACCCCAAAAGACTTGCAGCAGAAGGCCGAAGAAAAAAGTGGGCATTGCCAGCCCCAGGTAGGTGAATCCGGTGACGGCATAGTCGCCCAAGCTGTATTGGCGAAGTGCGGAGTAGATCGATAGCACTGCCGAGAACACGATGACGATGAGCGCTGCTGGAATCGACAGCAATGCGCTGTTCTTGGCCCGATCCCAGAATATGGGCGCAACCTCTTGCTCGCCCATCGACGTGGAGACACCGAGGTCGCCAGTGACTGCGCCACCCAACCACGATAGATAGCGCTGGGGTATTGGCTGGTCGAGGTTGTAGAGATCGTTGAGTCGGTCATAGGCCGACGAATCACACTGCGGACAAGACTGGCGCAGCTCCGCGATTGGGTCGTTTATTGATGACACCAAGGCATACATGACGAACGTCGATACCAAGATGACTGGAATTGCGCCGAGAAGTCGCCGCAAGGCATACGCGACCATAAGTTATTCCCCCATTTCCAATGACCACCACACGGGGCCGCTCCAGATGGAACGGCCCCGTATGTCAGTCAATGATCAGATGATCAAGAGTTGCCGAGTGGCCTACTTAAAGGCGAAGTCGACGACGTTTGCAAGCGGACCTGCACCCTGCGCATCAGGTGCCACACCGGCGCCACTGAGCACGCTGGAGAGGTAGCCGTAGTACGAAGGCTTTTGGGTCAATGGGATCATGAACAAGCCGGTCTCGCTGTCGATTTCGAGAGTCGTGACATAGCGGTTCAGTTCGTTGTAGCAATCGGCGCGTACCGCGTCGTCGACGGTTGCGTCGCACTCAGGCGCACGAGCGTCGAAGTCGGCGTTGTTGAAGCCGTATGGGTTGTTGCCGTTGCCGCCAAGGTATGACGCTGACTGGCCACCTGGCCACGGGCCACCGACCCACGCGAACTGGGTGATGTCCCAGATCGTTGGGTCACCTTCGGCGCCACCAGATGCCGAAGCAGCAAGTGCTTCGTCAGCGAATGGGCGCTCAGCGAAGTACGCACCACCGGGCACGTTGTCGATGATGATCTCAATGCCTGACTCAGCGAGCTGAGACTGAATGATCTGCTGCTGAAGTTCGCGCAGTGCGTTGCCACCGGTTGTACCAACACGCAAGGTCAGGCGACCACGGTCAGGATGTTCCATGATGCCGTCGCCGCTGTCGCTGTAGCCGGCAGCTTCGAGGTTCGCCTTTGCGGCATCGCTCTGCTTGCCTTCGTATACTTTTTGGGCGTCGATGTAGGCAGGCTGGTTCGACATCCAGTAGGTACCACCAAGACCTTCGGCAGGCAGGTTGTCGCCAAACAATGGCGTGTACAGGCCGGCCATGACCTCGGTCTTATCGATTCCATAGGCGAGTGCTTCGCGAACCAGTGGGTCGGCGAGGTGATCGTTCAACAGGTTCAAACCCCAGTGTTCGAAAACAGGGCCAGCGCTTGATGCAACGGTGAAGTTTTCGTCAGTCGAGAGACGTTCGCCGAAGGCAAG
Source organism: uncultured Acidimicrobiales bacterium (assembly GCA_937991435.1). Classification (GTDB taxonomy): domain Bacteria; phylum Actinomycetota; class Acidimicrobiia; order Acidimicrobiales; family UBA10347; genus UBA10347. The sequence continues at coordinate 6,343 of CALKPY010000010.1, read as the reverse complement.
CTGCGGCTGAGTCATCACGATGTGTGCTTCGCCAGCTTTGAGTGCGTTGATCTGAGCATCGGTGTCTGTCACGAAGTTGATCTGCACGCCATCGACATATGCGACGCCATTGTTGGCTGCGTCTGGGCTCACAGAACCTGCATAGTTGTCATTGCGCACCATTGACATCGAAACGCCGCGGTCCCACGTGTCAAAGACCATTGGACCGGAAGAAGGAAGAACGCCATCAGCGTTTGCCCACTCTGGCAGGTTCGCATTGACTTCGGTTGCGTCAGCGCCGTACGCGTGTGCGGCGTAGACCTCGTTGAGAAGACCCTTCCAACCAGCGAAGAAGTTGGTGAGTGTCATTGAGAACTCGGTGTCGCTTGTGGCGCCGTACTCGGTGACCAGGTCGTAACCGGTGCGGTCGCCACGCAGGTAGACACAGCCACTTTCTTCGGCTTCGAAGTCACAGCCTTCGAGGTTGATGTCCATCGTGTACTCGACATCAGCAGCTGTTACCGGGGTGCCGTCAGACCACATGAGGCCGTCGCGAAGCGTGTAGTTGAACGTGACGGTGCCGTCATCGTTTGACACAACATCGGCTTCGCCGTCGATGAGCTCGGGGTAATACGAGGTTGAGCCATCAACGCCGTAAAGGCCTTCGATCAGCGCTGAGCGGATCCATGACGTAACCGAGAGATTGTTGTTTGGGTCGTCGAGGTGCATATCAGGTGGTTCCTGCTCATGCGCCCAGATCAGCGTGCCGCCGGATGCACCGGCCGCTACCTCTTCGTCGACCATTTCGTCTTCGTCAGACATCTCATCGTCAGACATCTCTTCGTCAGACATCTCATCGTCAGACATCTCATCGTCAGACATCTCATCGTCAGACATCTCGTCGTCATTGTCGGTGACGAGATCTTCGGCAGCGTCGGCAACGTCGCCGGCTGCGTCGCCAACAGCGTCGACTCCGTCAGCAGCTACATCGCCAACCGTGTCGGCAACGTCGTCTATCACGTCGTCTGCTCCGCAGGCCGCAGCGACGAGTGCCATCGCCATGACCATCGCGAGAAGCCGCGCAAGTGTTGATTTATTCATGTATCCCTCCAAGTAGATGCCGCCGAGCCCAAGATTTTGACTCTAAGCGGATAACGCAGGTTATTCGACCCAACCGTTTCGTGCACCTCGGGTCGCCCAATTCTTTACATTGAGTGGCCGACAGGCCACTTTCCGCAGCGTTTGGGGGTTGCCACTCGTCGCCCAGCTTTCGCCAGAAAGTCGACATGACGCTTCGTCTGCTTCGTCACTTTGCTACCCGAGGCGCAGACCGAGATGGCCCGGCAGATGACCAACTGCTGGATCTGCTCGGGTCCTTCAAAGATGTTCCTTCGCTGAACGGGGCCGTCGAATGCCTGAACTTCTCAGCCGAGCACCGCTTGCATGTGGCGGCACCGCCCCCAAAGCTGGGCCGCAAATCCGTTGAACGAGAGCCACTCGTTGGGATAGGAGTAGCTGTTCTCGTCTTTCGTGATCGCAACGCATGTTGCGTCAAGCATTCGCTCCTGGTCCAGGCGACCGAACGCCTCTGCATAGCGCTCGGCGAAGCTCATCCCGTCGAAACGCTCATCGACCTTCATTCCGGTAGGGATCGTCTTGCCCTTTGCCAGGTGCTTCGGTTCGGTCGTCTTTGCGTCTTCATTCACGACCATCAAGTACCCCACCCACGGCCGCATCCCAGAGACGAGAAAGCCTCGTTCATGGGCCTTCCAGATGTCGGCAGCTTGACCGATCGCTTCCTCAACACGGTTGTTGAAATTGTTAGCGAGACTCGAGCCCTGTGACTTCGCTTCAACGATGGCGAGGACGTGTCCCTTGTACTGCATGACGACGTCCCATGACTTTGTCTCTCGGTAGTAGCCGGGAAGGAAGATCTTGGAGTTCAGCTGCGGGTCTAGCTCGATGCCCGCGTCGGCAACGACCGCATGGATGAGCCGCTCGAATGCCGCCATGTGCTTGCCAGCGCGAACGTCTTTGCTCTTACCGTCGCTCTCGGACTTGGCCTTCTGTTTGGCCTTGACCTCCCAGTAGTCCCTGATCGCGGCGGCGAACTGGTCGGAGTAGTCCGGGACGTGCATGCTGCTCATTGAGTGCTTGTTTCCCGATTGATCTCGTAGGCCTGCTCTGCCGCCCGGGTGGCTCCTGGCGCATCTCGATCCCGAAACGCTCGCGCTAGCGCGTTGCTTGTTGCCAAATCGATCGTCGAAGGATCGGGCACACGGATCTTGCGAAGGTACTGGGCCTGAAAGCGATACGTGCCCCCGCGCATCTTGACGCAGTAGGCGCCAACGAAGAGGTTCGCAAAGTCCGAGAGCAGGAGTCCGCCCAGCACCTCGAGATCCCAGGCCTCGGAGACGACGTAATAGAGATTGTGGTGCGGATAGTACTTGCCCTCATCGAGAACTGGATGTGCTGCTGCCTTCATGTCAGGGAGCAGCAGCTTGGGTCGCTCCCGGAGCCCAGTCGTGACTCGGTCGATCGTGCGGAACCACCTATCCGGGTTCTTACGTGCGACGTGTCGGCCCTTGATTCGCTTCTCGTTGGTAGCTAGGTAGCGCGCCAGTTTTGGATAGGAGGTGAGATCAACCAGGCCAGAGCCGTTCCACGGGTTGACGAGGTTCGTGCCTGACCAGTCGATCGTGCCATCGGCAATGTCGCCTGCCTTGACTATTGGGAGCAGGCGATCCGTCTCGACGTCTGGCTCATCGGCGCGCAGATAGACGTCGTCGCACCCGGTTGCGACGCCTATGCCGACTCGTGTCCCCGTCGCCGGGTTCTCAAGTGGCTCAAAGCGGCGCTCAAGATCGGTCAGGAGTTCGAGAGCTTTCGCCGACCCCGATGGCCAGAGATCTGGGCCGTCGAACCACGTTGGAAGCTGTGCAGCCTCGAAAGCGGTCGAGACCGGCGTCTTTCGTCGGGGTCTGCTTACCCATGTGGTCAGAGCACGCGCCGACTCGCCGTCGAAAGACGCGGTGGTGTCGACTATCTTGACCGCCTTCTGTGGACCGTTGCGGAGAACGGTGATCGCTGGGTACGCCGAGACCTGCTCTTCGAAAGCATCGACGTCGTGCATCACGACAATTGAGTCCATCGCATATCGATCTGCGATTAGCTTGCGGAGCGCGCCACCGTATTGGTTACGCATCCACCGGTCGGCGCAGATGTAGGCGAGTCGGCCCGCAGGCTTCAGCAGTTCGAGACCCTTTTCGTAGAAGCCAACGAAAATGTCCGCCCGGCCCTTCATGGTCGGCCAGCGACGGCGGTATTCACCGGAGACCGAAGCTGGGACGTCTTCGAGGCGAATATAGGGTGGGTTACCCACCACGAAATCGGCGACGCCCTCCTCGTGCGCTTCAAGAAGAAAATCGGCTTGGCGAATCCACGAGCGAGCAAGATCGCTTGCTAGATGGTTGTCGCACCCTGCTGCAAGCAGCGACGCAGTAACTGCCTTGCGGCTGATGTCGACGTTGTGTTGTAACAGATCGAACGCCCGAATTGCCCCGTGCAAGCAGTCGAATCGATGTTCATGAGTCTCGGCCGATACCAGGAGTCGCTCAACGATTGCGCATATGAATGCCCCACCGCCGCACGACGGTTCGACAACGGTCAACGACGCGAGGTCAGCCGCTGGCTCGTAACCAGCTAGATCAAGCACCAGGTCAACGACCCAGCGACGTGTGAAGACCTCACCGTATTCAGCATCAGATTCTTTACACCAGTTAGATACTGCCGTCATATTGGCCTCGGAGAGCAGCGAGAGCTGCCTGTGGTACCCGGTCATGGGCTTGCCCTTCTGAAACTACACCCCTGTAGTCCTTTTGCCCGGAAGTTACGGGCGGGGTGTGACATCAGTTCTCTGCGGGTCCGAACCAGACTGACGCCATTGGGTTGTCAGGGCGCCACTCGCGCTCAAGGATTTAGTCGATCTCAGCGACTCGGTTGAGCAGAACGGTTACAACAGCGTGAAGCACCGTGTGACCCGTCGACGGTTCCCAGGTGCGGCCGACGACGGCCCGCTTCCACCGGTTGCGGGCCGCGACCGTCGCTCCCGAAATGGTCGAGGCAATGCCGTAGTTTGATCTGCGACTCCCAATCGCCGACCTAGATCGGCTCGTCTTCATCTCTACTGCGTCGGGTGCGGGCGCCGCAAATCGATGGCCCGGCGGATGACTACTCGATACGCAGTCCCGAGATGGCGCGGCTGATCACGAGCTGCTGGATCTGTTCGGTGCCTTCGAAGATGTCGTGGATCTTGGCATCGCGGTGCCAGCGCTCGACCGGGTACTCACGGGTGTAGCCGTAGCCACCAAGGATCTGAATCGCGCGTTCGGTCACGTGAGTGGCAACTCGGCCAGCCTTGAGCTTGGCCATTGAACCTTCGGCGTTGACGAAGCCTTTTTGCTTGCCGAGCCAAGCTCCTCGCCAGATCAACAGTCGGGTCGCTTCGATTTCGGTGGCCATGTCGGCGAGCATGAACGCGATCGACTGGTTCATGATGATCTTGCGACCAAACGCCTCGCGCTCTTTGGCGTAGTCGAGGGAGTATTCATAGGCGGCACGAGCCACACCTATTGCCTGAGCGCCTACGGCTGGACGAGTGGCTTCGAATGTCTGCATGGCTGCTTGGGCATTGCCCTTTTCGCCGCGGCGAACACGAGCCAGGCGCTCGTCGAGCTTCTCCTTGCCGCCAAGCAGGCAGCGACCGGGAACACGCACATCGTCGAGCACAACCTCGGCGGTGTGGCTGGCACGAATGCCGTGCTTCTTGTACTTCTGGCCCTGGCTAAGTCCCTTGGTGCCTGGGGGCACGATGAAACTCGCGTGGCCCTTTGATCCGAGCTCAGGGTCAACAACGCCAATCACGACGTGAATGTCTGCCATGCCGCCGTTGGTGATCCATGCTTTGGTGCCGTTAAGAACCCATTCGTCTTTGGCTTCGTCATAGCGAGCTGACGTGCGGTAGCCGCCGACATCGGAGCCAGCGTCAGGCTCACTGGCGGCAAAGGCGCCGGTCTGAATGTTCTTGGCGTCGCCGTAGCACTGTGGCACCCATTCCATGACCTGATCTTGTGTGCCCGACGAAGCAATTCCTGCGGCAGCGAGTCCGCTTCCCATGATGGCCATGCCAATTCCGGCGTCGCCCCAGAACAATTCTTCGAGTGCAACGGGCATGGTCAGGCCGGTTGGGTCGTTGAACATGGCGTTCGCAAGAAACTCCCAGCCATAGAGGCCGATTTCTGCTGCCTGTTCGACAATCGGCCATGGGAACTCTTCGCGCTCGTCCCATTCTTCGGCGTTTGGACGCATGACGTCTACCGCGAAGTCATGGACCCATTTCTGGATTGTGAGCTGGTCCTCGTTGAGGGTTGGATTGAAGTCAGCCATTTCGATGTCGTCTCCGCGATTTGTTGCCTGAAGCGAACTACTCACCATCTACGTTCGACAGCGAGACTCAATAATCAACGTTATTGCGATGTGCCCAACACGCTAGCGCGGCCATCGCGCAACTCGCACGAGAACAGGCGCATCGGACCAACCAACTCAGCTTCGGCGTGGCCCAACGTGGTCCGACACCCTGCGATGGTGAACGGTGAGATACGCCAGTCGGTCGTCGGACCGCACCGATCGCGTTGCTCCTCGAGGTATTAGTAGTACCGAATCTGTGCGAATTTCATGAGTCACACCGTCGATCACCACGGTGCCGCTTCCACCGGTGACAAACATCAGCACATCAAGTTCGCCATTCACGTGCTCCGCAATGCCTTCGCCAGGAGCAATCACCACCAGGTTTGCATTGAGCTGAGGGCTGTCAAGGCCCCACACGGCGCCGCTCGGTCCGAGCAGCGAAACCTGACTCAAGTCGTCGACGACCTTTTCGCCGACTGCGGCCTGTACCCGTCGCGTTTCAGGCACGAGAACTCGAGAATCCATAACCAGCAGCGAGCTGCATCACGGCATCTCGAAGAACTGCGTCGGTGTCTTGCGTGCCGGTCGTGCGCTGACCGGCATTGACCGCCGGGATCAGTTTGCGCTCCATGATCAAGCGGCCGTTCCGGTGCCGAAACGGGCCCTCTCGATCGACTCGAGGCTTTCGAGTTTGTGGTGGCGTTCGTCGACCGCTATCTGCCGCAACAAGTCAGCGACCGTTGCGAACTCGCCATATTCGGCAGCAAATGCGCTGTCCCACGGCTGGCGTTCAAGTTCGGGGTGGTCAGCGACGTACTGCATGTATTCGTGCTCGGCGTGATCTTCAAACTCAGCGTTGAGTTGGTAGCTCCACTTCGGACGCACGATGAACAACAAC
>CALKPY010000009.1 GCA_937991435.1 uncultured Acidimicrobiales bacterium | reverse complement strand
TGAGAAGTCCTAGGCGGCCGGTGGCGGGGGCGATATCGCGTGCGGTAGTCATAGTTTCAACAATAAGCACTACCGCGCTTATGGATAGATTAGTTAAGAGTTACTTATCTATATGCTTGCGCCTCGAAAGTAAGAGGGAGGAAGCACATGCAGCTTGTCGGTGTGACCGTGGCACAGCTCGAATATCTCGTGGCCGCCACATCGCAACCCAGGTGGAGCGACGCAGCCAACACGCTCGGGGTGACGCCATCTGCGCTGTCGCAAGGCATCGCCGAAATCGAACGCAAGTTGGGTGTCACTCTGTTCTCGCGCGACGGCCGCCGGCGAGTCGCCACCTCAGATGGTGTCGCGGCAGCGAAACACGCCGAGCGGATCCTCAACGAGGTTGGCGAGCTCACCCGCTGGGCAGAACAAACCCGCTCAGGAAGCACCGGCACAATCACGATCGGCATGATCGACACTGCGGCGATGCACCACTTTGGCGATGTGCTAAGGCGCTTTGGCGTCGACCGCCCCGACGTACGTGTACAGCTACTGGTTCATCCGTCGAATCAGCTGTTGTCAATGCTGCTCAACGGCACGTGCGACGTGGTGGTAGCTGTCGAGCCAGACCCCGATCCGCGATTGCGTCTCGATCCGCTTCTCGTCGAAACGCTGCACGTGTACGCCCCGCCGGGCCAACCAGTTGGTCCGCCCGAGCGTTGGGGGCCATGGGTCGGCTTCCCCTCAGGATCGCGCACCAGGGCTGTCATTGCGCGCGAGCTGCGCAGGAGCGGAGCGTCATATGACGTCGTGACCGAAAGCTCACAGCCGGCAGTGTTGAGAGAAATGGTGCGGCTCGCAATGGGCTGGGCTGTATTGGCGGCGATCGACGCCGAACGAGAACCAAACGCTTTGAAACGGGCACTCGACACACCAATCGCCGAGCGCACCCTCACGCTCGTCTCACGCCACGACCGTGTTGCCAGCCCAGCGCTCATGGCACTCACCAACGCCCTCAAAGATCACGCCTCGACTGGCTAACGACTGCTGGGGAGCGGTCGACATTTGTTGCTAGTGAGCGGTGTCGTAGGGGCTCACTAGCCTGTCGGTAATGCAAGGCATGCACCCGCACATGGTCATCGGTCGCGACAAGAACGACGTCAAAGACAAAACCCTCGATCGATCCACTGTGCGACGTGTGCTCTCGTACGCGGGCCGGTATCGCACCGCGCTCATCGGCTTCGTCGCCACCTTGTTCGCATCGTCGCTTCTCAGCATCGTTCCGGCATTGCTCGTGCGCGAGATCATCGACGATGCAATCCCGACAGCGAACCAGTCCAAGGTCAACACCATGGCCATCATCATGGCCGTCATCGCCCTTGTGACTGGTTTGATCTCGCTGCTCGAGCGCTGGTGGTCAGCCCGCATTGGCGAAAACCTGATTTATGACCTGCGCTTGCAACTGTTCGATCACGTGCAGCGCATGCCCATGGCGTTCTTCACCCGCACGCAAACCGGCGCACTCATCAGCCGTATGAACAACGACGTCATTGGTGCGCAACGAGCCCTAACTGGCACGCTCGGACAGGTCGTCTCCAACGCCATCGTTCTTGCCACAACACTCGTCGCAATGTTCATTCTCGAATGGCGGCTGCCGCTGCTCGCGCTCGCGCTACTGCCGTTCTTTTTGCTTCCGACCAAGCGTGTCGGTCGAGTTCTTCAGGGCTTGACCCGCACGCAGATGGAACACAACGCGGCGATGAACACCACCATGACCGAACGGCTCAACGTCTCCGGGGCGCTCGTGGTCAAATTGTTCGGGCGCCACGGCGACGAGCGTGACGGGTTTGGCGCCCGAGCGGGAGCGGTACGTGATCTCGGTATACGCAGCGCTATGTACGGCCGAGCGTTCACCATTGGTCTGACGCTCGTCGGGGCTCTTGGCACCGCGATCATCTACTGGGTTGGCGGACGTCTCGCGATCTCCGGATCGATAAGTGTCGGCACCGTCGTCGCCATGGGGCTACTCGTGGCACGCATTTACATGCCGCTCACGGGCTTGACCAACGCCCGCGTCGACGTGATGACCGCCATGGTCAGCTTCGAACGAGTCTTCGAAGTTCTCGACAGCGAAAACCCAATCGCGGATGCCGCCGACGCGATCACGCTCACGAATCCCGACGGGCACATCACGTTCGACAACGTGCGCTTCAGCTACCCGACGTCGAGTAACGCGCCAGCATCGCTCGAAGCAGATACAGGTGGCGCATCGAGCGATGAACCCGGCGCCGTTGTTCTTCACGACATCTCCTTCGACGCCCGCCCCGGTCAGGTCATCGCCCTCGTCGGCCCCTCAGGTGCGGGCAAATCAACTCTCATTTCTCTACTGCCGCGGCTGTACGACATCGACAGCGGATCAGTGAAGATCGACGGCCACGACGTGCGCACGGTGACCCAAGAATCGCTTCGAGCAAGCATCGGCGTCGTGAGTCAAGACCCCCACCTGTTCCACGACAGCGTCGGCGCCAACCTGCGCTACGCCCGACCAGACGCGACCGACGAAGCGCTGCGCGCAGCATGCGCCGCCGCCCAAGTGCTTGACGTGATCGAAGCGCTTCCCGATGGGTTCGACACAATCGTCGGCGAGCGCGGCTACCGATTGTCGGGCGGCGAAAAGCAGCGGCTCGCAATTGCGCGCGTATTACTCAAAGACCCAGCGGTGATCGTGCTCGACGAAGCCACAAGCCACCTCGATAGCGAGAATGAATCGCGGGTGCAACAAGCGTTGGCAACCGCGCTGCATCAACGCACCGCCATCGTCATCGCCCACCGACTATCGACCATCACCAGCGCCGATCAGATCCTCGTTCTCGAAAACGGTGTCATTGTTGAGCGTGGACCTCACGACGCGCTGCTCGACTCGGGCGGCCTTTACTCCGAGCTGTACCGCACGCTCGTGCGCAGCGAATCCGCGACTCTCGATCGGTAGCTGACGTGAGCGACGAGCCGGCGCTGTTCGAGGTTGACGAGACGATGACCGTCGCCCAAGTCAATCGCAAACTCACCGAAGCGATCCGACGCACATTGCCACGCGACATTTGGGTGCGAGGTCAGATTCGCAACCTGAGTCGCTCCGCGGCCGGCCACGTGTACTTCGACCTGATCGATCCTGTCGAAGCCGGGCGGCAGCCACGCGCCGCAATCGCCGTCACACTGTTCGACTCCAATAAGCAGATCGTCAACCGGGTCATCAAGCGGTCTGGCAACCACATGCGTATGGCCGATGGCGTCGAAGTGCGCATTCGCGCTGCGGTAGAGCTGTACTCGCCTCGCGGTCAACTGCAGCTCAACATGAGTTCGATCGACCCCGAGTTCACGCTCGGGCGCCTCGGCGCAGATCGCGAACAACTCCTCGAAATGCTCCGCGTCGAAGGACTGCTCGACGCCAACAGCGAAGTGCCGATGCCGGTCGTACCGCTACGAGTCGGCCTGATCACCAGCGTGAACAGCGCGGCGTGGGCGGACTTCACCGAACAACTCACTGCATCGCCGTATGCATTTGCAATTCGCGAGTTCGACGTTCGCGTGCAGGGCGAGTTCGCAGCTGATGACATGGCAACAGTGCTCGCTCAGGCAGCTACGACAGACCTCGATGTCATTGCAATTGTTCGGGGCGGCGGTGCAAAAACAGATCTTGCAGCGTTCGACGCGGAGAGCATTGCCCGAGCCATTGCCTCATCGGCTCTCCCGGTCGTCACCGGTATCGGGCATGAAACTGACGACGCCGTCGCCGACCGCGTCGCCCATCGCTCGTTCAAGACCCCGACTGCGGTGGCTCAACACCTGATCGACACCGTCGCCCTTTTCGACAGTGGACTCGTTGGGCGTTCGGCGCTCCTACACGACAGGGCAACCAGCGCGCTGCGAAGCGCCCATATTCTGGTCGACGACGCTGCTCGACTCACCATCGACCGTGGCACTGGGGCTACCGCCCAAGCGCGAACCCGAAATGCTGAGACGACGTTCCAGCTCGATCGCGACGTGCGCCGCCTGTTGACCACGTCAATCAATCGATTAGACATCTACGAGACCAGTTTGACCCGCGTGAGTTCCGTAGCTCCCGCGATCGCCACGCAAGCACTGGACCGTCGAGTCGAACGGCTGACAGCAACATCGCGCCGACTGCTGGGCACCGAATCGCACCATCTCGATCTCCAGCGCGCGCTGCTCCAAGCTCATGATCCCCAAAATGCGCTCCGGCGCGGCTGGACCATCACCTTGCGGTCCGACGGATCGCTCCTACGCTCGATTGACCAAGCCACTACTGGCGATGTGCTTCGCACGCGGGTGCTCGACGGTGAAGTCCGCAGCGTTATCGCTCCCGAAGAAACCGACACGTGATCTGTCAGGCCGACCGAACCGAACAGGAATCAAATGACCGCTTCTGAATCAACGCCATCACCCATCGCATCGACCGACACCGACGCGGTCACTGCCGAGCTGGCAGACATCGGCTATGCCGAGGCTGTCGTCGAAATCGACGAAATTCTTCACGAGCTCGACGACGATCGAATCGACATCGATGTGCTGTCGCAGCGGGTCGAACGGGCGGCAGCCCTGATCGCGGTCTGTCGTACCAAGATCCTCGCTGCCGAAGAACAAGTCGCTGAAATCGTCAGCAGTCTGCAAGAGCCCACCTCGGCCGATTCGTAGATTCGCGCCGAAGGCTCCTAAGCCGGCGCGTCAGATTTGATTGTGCCTGGTTCGCGAACCAACCCGAGCAGTGGACGGCCACGATCTCGGCGGTGACGCTAGACATGACCAGCGTCTATCTCAAGGTCGCGAACACGGTGCTGCCCAGGCGTTCGCTCATGCTCCCGGCCGCCAGAACGAACTACGCAGCGACCCAACAAGAATTTAGGGACAGAGTGGGTCGGCGATACCAGCGACGCATTTCAAGATGACCGATACGTCAAACACATCGACGTTGCCATCTAGCGAAATATCAGCAGCGATGTTGTTCGCATCAGAACCAGGGTTCGGAAGCGGACAGCTGCCGACACCGTCACGAAGCAGCACAACAAGTTGCAGGGCATAGGAAGCATCGTTGACAGTGATCAAATCGTCACAATCAACATCGCCCGCCAGCAGCCCTGAGTTTGAGCCACCAGGCGTTCCTCCAGGAGCAGACGAGCCCTGCCACGACGCAGCCAAGGCGTTATCGAGCACCGAGTCGATCAACGAAAGTGATGGGCCGGTCCCGTCAGGAGACGTGGGCCACGGGGCCGTGTCACCAAAGGTGACTTGGTCAATCGTGGATCCGTCACCGGCAACCAGGGTGAGTGTTTCGCCGCCGTTACTTAGGTTGTCGCCAAAGGTCCCATCAGGCGCAAACCCATACAGAGCGGTGAACGCTGCGGCGTCATCGGCAATCACCCAATAATCGCCTGGAGCAAGCGAGATGCCCGATGGGAACGTGTAGTTCACACCTGAACCAAACGACAGACCCGAAAGGCTGTACGCCGCTATTCCGGGGTTGTAGATCTCGATGAACTCGCGTAGCTGCGGATCAGCACCAGACCCATCGGCAGCCGGGTTGTAGTGGATTTCGTTGATCACCAACGGCAACTGACCAGCGGCAACCGCAACATCAAACGCCTTCGGCTCATTACACGCCGGACCAAACACACCAGCAGCTGCATCAAACGACCTAGCAATCACGTCGGTCCGACCAGCGGGCAACACCACCGGACCGCCATACAACTGAGCCGCCGGGTTCAAGCTTCCATCAGCCAAACGAGGATCAGAACCATCCAACATGAAAAACACCTGCCCATGGGCCGCATTCGGATTCGCAATCGACAACATGCCATTCGAGAGCGTGAATGAAACTGCATCGAGACCAGCCGGATAGAGGCCATTGGCAATCATGTCTGGAACAAGCCACGCGATCCTTAGGTCGGGCCAGGTCTGCATCATTGGCCACCAGGCGGCATTCTCGACACCGCCGGCCGCGATGTACTCCAAGCGTCGCGCATCGATCCGCGGTAACAACTCGGGCGCGGTGAGAGCGCCCCCCTCATCGACGATGTGACACTGAATCCGATCTTCCATCAGATTTCTCGTCTCGGCATGCAACACAAGTCCGTCCCAGTAGTTAAGAGGGCTCAGATACTCTTCGCCCTGCGTGGGACCGCCGAGATCCCGATCGCCAAACGCGTAGTCCATGTCCCAATTGAAGAACTGCCAGGTGTAGTCAGCTCCGTCGCCTTGCCCAGTGAGTGGGCCCGACGTACGCCAATTTTTGGTGTCATAAAAGTCGGAGTTCTTCACGTACCACTGCAACAACATCATGTCGATTAGTTGAGGCACATCAACCTGTTGTGAGAACGCGGCAAGATTGCTGGGATCTGCGCCAACGGCGCCAGCAGGGACCGTGTTCGCGGTGTACGCCTGCCAGTCAGCCTTGATGCCTCCGTTGTATGTCGCCGTAAACCCTGCCTCCGGACGCTCTTGAAGGTGGCGGGCGTCTTCGTCGACGCCCTCATCGAAGAAGCGAACGAAACGCCCGTGGGGTTGAAGCATTCCCATTTCCAGACCAGCGTCTTGAGTCACAATCTGTTTGAGGTGCGTGTCATCGCGGTGCTTGTCCCGCAGAAAGAGCTGATCTATCTCACCTGGTATGGGCCCTGGACCATAATAGTTGTCACTGAACAGGTCGGCGTTCCACGTACCGGCCCCGTACACATCGCGGAAGAAGAACTTGTCAGACTGTCCAACGCTTGCTCCATTGCTGCTGATGTTGGTGCCTGCGTACTCAGCCGTAGTTGGGAGCGGAACCGATGGTGGGGTGATGAACTCCACGATTCCCGCTCGGTTGTCGCCAGGGGCGGGAAGCAGGTGCGCCTTCCAAAAGGTCATGACCGGCACGCCAGTGTCAGGCAGAAAAACATACGAGTGAACGGCCACAGGTCCGCCAGCGCCGCCAATAAACGCTTGCGCTCGAATGACTTGAATCGAACCGTTGTCTTGAACCGTGATCGGGCCGGTGTACGTCTGGCTAAGCCCGAGTGATGACGTCGAGTATTTGATGGTCGCGCCCGGCACAGTTGCGGCAAGCGTGACCTGTTGATTGCCTGAGTAAAAGCCACGTTCAAGATCGAACAGCACCGTGAGAGTCGGGTCGTTGACACCCCCCGGCGCAGGCGGACCTGCAACCCACGACGACGCCAACGCGTTATCCAAGTTGAGATCGAACAGTTGCAAGCTGTCGCCGCTTCCGTCGGGCGATGTCGGCCACGGTGCGATGTCGTCGTAAGGGACAACGTCTTGAATCACGTTTGCAGCGTCGACCAACTGGATCGTTTCGCCGCTGTTTGACAACACACCAACAAACTGCCCATCAGCCGACGAGCCACCAAACACTGCTGAGAAGGCAACGAGGTCGCGAGCAATCGTGTAATAGCCGCCAGACGGAATCGACGTTCCAGCCGGGAACGTATACGCCACACCCAAGTCAAACTTCCAACCAGACACGTCAACCGCTGAACCAGACACATTGGCGAGTTTGACGAACTCATGATCCTCGACCTGGCCGTCAGGGTTGTAAAAGATCTCCGCGATCACAATCGCATTTGCCTGCGCAGTAGCAGCAGGTGCACCAACCAAACCAAGCGTTGACGCCAGTAAACACATCACGGCGATGGCCGCCACAACGCGAACGCGCCCTAAACGATCAACAAGGCCAGCAGCTTCCAACACACTTCTACTGTACGGACCAACGCATTCACCCCCGATGGGCAAACTCGCCCTGCAGCAATCGTGATAGCCGGCACTGCTCTACGGAGGCAAACCAAACTGGGCGCTGCTCGACACCATCAACCCCCGCTGAAATCCGAAGACCCCTAAGCCTCAGATGCATGAATAGCACCCAAACCCCGCAGGTATGTACCGGGTTTGTCCCAACGGCAGGAATAATCACCTATGCCGCGACTATTCATACGGTCCATAGCGTCAAGTAACCTGAAGTACCCGGTTGTGGGCTCGACCGGAATCGTAATTAGCCGAACAGATTGGGAAACATCGTGACCGAAGTTCTCGGACGGGAACTCGCCGGCACTCCTTCACTTGGACCGTCGGGTGGGACAGCACCGCTTGCTGACACCACATCAGCCCTGAGATGGCTGCGCGCCGGGCTCAGCGAAGAAACGATGCGGCTGGAATTGCCGCCAGACATACGCGGCACGATTTCGCCAATCATCACTGCTCTGCGTTGGGGCGTTTTGCTTTATGGCATGGTGTCAGCCGCCGGAGCCGCCAACGCTGGCGACCTCGGTGTCGTCTTCACCCTGTCCGTCGCTCTCTTCCTCACCGTGTGGCGCACGTTCCGGCCGCTGCGTCTCGCCTGGGATGATCTCATCGACCGATCACTTCCGATCGTTGATGGCATCGTCATCGGCGCCGCAATCGGCGTTAGCAGTGGCTTTGACAGCCCGTTTGCCTATTGCTTGCTTGTCATCGTCGGGGTCTCCGCTTTCGGTTGGGGCTTGCGAAGTGGCGCAGTCACCTTGCTTGCTGCACTCATTGCCATGGGCGTGGTCGCCTTCGCCACGGGCGACTCAGTCAACCTCGGCGACCTCGGAGGCATCGCCCTCTTGCTTGTCATGGTCAGCGCTTGCCTGTTGCTGTCGTTTATGCGAGACAGCCTGCTCGAACGCCAACGACAAGATGCCCTCATGACGAACCGGCTTGACGTGCTTACCGACACTAACGAGATGCTCAGCATTCTCAATCAGGTCGCCCGCACGCTGCCCGAGTCAATGGACATGAGCGAGGCTGTCAACGCCACGCAACGAGAACTCGCAGTTCAGTTCAACGCCAACACCATCGCCCTCGTCGTGCGAGACGACGCCACATCACACTGGTTGCCAATGATCGCCGAGAACTGCGAATTTCGCGATTCGACGACGACGAACCGTCTTCCTGCCCCCATGCAACGCGCGCTGCTGTCGATGTCGACCATCGCGTCAGGCGATGATGAAACACAGTTCGTTGGACCACGCTCGGCATCCGGCCTCTATACGGCCCTCAAGACGAGGGGCAAGGTCATTGGCCTGCTCGCCGTCGAAACCGACACGATGGGTTCATACGACGCCCGCGAAACTCGGATCCTTGACGGTCTCGCCGGAGCTCTCGCTCTCACAATTGACAACGTGCGGTCGTTTGGTCGGCTGCGCACGATTGGCGCCGACCAAGAACGCACCCGTATTGCCCGCGACCTCCACGATCGACTCGGTCAGTGGCTGACGTACATCAGCCTCGAACTGGAGCGGATTATGGGCGATGGTCCCGACAACGGATCGCTCAAATCCTTGTACGGCGATGTACAGACAGCAATTGACGAGTTGCGAGAAACATTGCGCCAGCTACGCACCAAAGTCAGCGACGACGAGACACTCGAGATGCTCGGCCCGATTATGGCCGACCGTTTCACGCAGCGGACAGGTATCGACGCAACGTTTACCGCCACCCACAGCGGTCAATCGCTAATGGTTGCGGTCGAGAACGAAATGCTGCGCATCATGCAGGAAGCTCTCAACAATGTTGAGAAACATGCGCAAGCAACAGCAGTTGACATCAACTGGCAAGTCGTTGACGGACAAGCAACCCTGACGATTACCGATAACGGGCGCGGCTTCAATGCGAACGGCGCTGTTCGAGACACGTCCTACGGCCTGATGGGCATGCGTGAACGGGCAGATGTAATCGGCGCAACTCTGCGGATCAATAGCGAACGAGGCAAGGGCACTATCATTTCTGTTCGTGCAACCAATGAGCTTGGAGTCTGATGGCTATTCGCATACTTCTCGCTGACGATCACCAAATTCTTCGCGAGGGAATCCGCCGAGGTTTCGAGTCCGCTGGTCACGACATCGTCGGAGAGGCGGCAAACGGCGAAGAAGCTGTTGAACTCGCCCTTGAGACCAATCCAGAGATCGTGATCATGGATCTATCGATGCCTGTCATGGATGGTGTCACCGCTACCGCGCAGATCCGCGAACGGCTCCCCGAGACACGGGTAGTAGTTCTCACGATGCACGACGATGTCGCCAGAACAAGGCAGGCACTCGACGCGGGCGCCGATGGCTATCTATCCAAAGGTTCGTCTTTTTCCGAAGTTCTGTCGACCGTCGAGGCTGTTGCCGCCGGCGAAACAGGACTCTCACCCGAGCTGGCGATCTCCATGCTGCGCGCCGCCGAAGGGGCCCAACCCGGACCCGACGGCCCACTGCTAAGTGACCGTCAGATTGAAATCCTGCAATCCATCGCCGATGGCGCAACAACAAAGCAGGTGGCACGCACTCTGGGAATCGCGCAAAAAACGGTCCACAACCACCTCAATGCGATCTATCGCCGCCTCGACACTCAGAGCCTCACCCACGCCGTTCTCTCGGCGGTACGGCTCGGCATCATTCGTCTCGAATAGCTGCCAGACAACGCGATGCTTGGCCAGAACCTTCTCGACTTGGTTTCGTCGACGCGTCGCGCCCCAAAGATCCCGACCTTCGCGATTGCGTTGGCTGTAACCGCCATTGTCGCGTTGCCGTTGCTGTTTCGTGCCCTCGATCCTGTGCCGATCGACACAGGCCCAGCGGCAGACAGCGACGGGCTCGTGCTGGCGTTTGGTCCAGAAGACACAAAGCCCCTCGATGAACAGATCGTTACGGGATCTATCCGAATCTCATTTCGAGATCCGATAGCGACTGCTGTTTCGTTTAGTCTTTTCGAGCGCGGCTCGTCTGATCCGGTCTTTGCAACACAAGATCTCGATGGCCCTCAGTTCGATCTGATCCGTGACGCTGCAGGAAACCCTGAGCCGCTTGACTCAACCGAACTAGGTGATGGTTCTTACGAGTTGTTCATCACCGTCGACACGCCTGCTGGCGAAAAGCGCACTGCTGTCACGTTCTTGGTCCAAAATTCATGATCCCGCTGGGCCGTGTAGGTGACATTGCTCACATGTTCAGCGTGCAATCGCGCCGATACTCAAGATGTTCACCAACCGTACTTGAGCACCTATGAGCAGCCAAGACAAAGAAAAAAAGCGTAAGAAGGTCCTCGCCGGCTTTCTCAGCCTGCTCAGTTTCGACCGTGTCATGGCCCTGCTCATGTCGGTTTCGCTCACGGCTGCGGTCACCACGCCAATGGCGATGTCCGCACTCGATGCCCGTTCCGAGGCAAACAGCACCGAGCAAACGCTTCTCGTCACCTCGGCCGGTCTGTTGTCGCCCGACGACGAACGGTTCCCGGCACCACCAGCGGCTGACGGCGGCCCCATCGAAATCGCGCTCAGCGCCCCCGGCGGCGACGGCGCTGGCGATTCTGACGGCAATGGCGGGGACGGCGACGGCGACGGCGGCAATGGCGGCGACGGCGGCGACGGCGACGGCGACGGCGACGGCGATTCTGACGGCGACGGCGGCAATGGCGGCGACGGCGGCGACGGCGACGGCGATTCTGACGGCGACGGCGCTTCTGATGGCGATGACCGCCCTAATGGCGACGACGACTCAGCAGACCCTGAAGACGACAGCTCTGAAGACGACAGCTCTGAAGACGAGACCGATGACGGTTCCGACGACGACCCAGCAAACGACCCCACCGGTAGCTCAGCTGCGGATGTAAACGGTTCGGACGACGCAGAAACGTCGACCCCAGAACCAAGCCCCACCCAAGAACCCGCCGCAACAGCAACCCCAGAACCAAGCCCCACCCAAGAACCCGCCGCAACAGCAACCCCAGAACCAAGCCCCACCCAAGAACCCGCCGCAACCGCAACCCCAGAACCAA
>CALKPY010000008.1 GCA_937991435.1 uncultured Acidimicrobiales bacterium | reverse complement strand
CCTTCAGGAAAGCAGGCGGGGTATGAATCTCTTGACGGCACCAATCGTTGCGAGTTGAGCAAACACACAACGTTTCCGCGTACTAGGCCAAACAGCCCAGCCCGCCAGCCCTACAAACAACACCAATCACAACAAATACGCAACAAACAACACCCCAAAAACGACAGCGATGCTTGCATCAGAAGGCCATACTGCAACGATGCGTCCGCAGCGGGTTTGGTATCTCGCGTATGGGTCGAATCTGGACGAAGCGCGCTTCCTTCGGTACCTACAAGGCGGCGAAACCGAGCCCGGTGCCAGAGATGCGACGCCGCCCACGGAATCTGTTTGGGCGAGCGCTCCGTTTCGGGTCGGATACGCAAAAAGGTCGCAACGGTGGGGCGGCGGCGTGGCATTTGCGACGCAGATACCGACTTCGGTTGCCCCCAGCCACGCTGCCATCGTGCGTGCGTGGTCCATTACTGGCGAGCAGTTTGAAGACGTATTCGCGCAGGAAAATGGGCTGCCGATTGGCACACCGCTCGACTGGCTCAGGATTCTTCGAGGGCCTGTCGAGCACGGCACCGGTTGGTATCGACGGATACTCGGCGTCGACATCGGGCCGACCGGCAATGACGACGTAGCCCTTACGTTTACATGGCACGAGCAGACAGCACCGACGACGCCAAACCACGAGTACGTCGCGACGATTCGACGCGGCTTGACCGCTCACCCAGACCTGAGCGTTCGCGACATCGATAAATACATGCATCGTCTCGCGAACGACTGACACGGCTACAAGTCTGCTTCCTCTAACCTTGACTCATGAAGATCCGCCCCAAGCTCAGTGGCGCTCCGCTGGGTTACACCCTCGCTTTGGTCGACGGAACCGACGTCTACAGCGACTTCGGCAAGGCCTTATGGGCCGACGATCAGGCGATCGAGCCAACACTGAAAGAACTGGTGTTCATTCGATCGTCCATCGTCAACGCCTGCCCCACTTGACTGGGCGGTCATGTTGTCTCGGCGAGACGACGCGGTGTAACACAAGAACAGCTCGACGCCGTCGAGCACCCAGATAGATGGACAAGCGTGTTCGACGATCGCATCACGTCTGCGCTCGAACTTGCCGACGCGATGTGTGGCGACACCGAGTCTCTTGCCCCCGAACTCATCGAGGAACTGCGCTTTCACTTCTCCGAAGTCGAGATGGCCGAGCTGATTCTCGTGTGCGGTCAGGCCAACCTCAACAACCGAGCCGGCAACGCGGCCAAGCAGCTGCTCGGCGACTGAAACTGCACGGCGTCGAGAATCAACAGCTGTACGACCGCTGTCCGCGTGCAACTGTCATAGGTTCTGAGTCATGAACGGCACCACCCTCGATGTGCCGTACCTGTTCATCAACGATGCGGCCGACCTTGGATCGTTGGGCGATGCGTTGGCGATCGCCACTCGTATCGCAATCGACACGGAAACCCCTATTGACGGCCCGCGGGCGCAGAAGCTGCGCGTCATGTCGGTCGCCACCAGGGATGCGGCCGGCAACGAGCAGGCCTTTGTCGTCGATGCTCGAGATGTCGATCCAACGCTGCTCGCGCCGCTACTGCGTGGGGTGTGCGCCGACGCGTGGAACGCAAACTTCGATGCCCGAGTGCTTGACGAAGCGGTTTGGAACAGCACGGACACCACCCCCGATCTGACCTGGTGGGACGCCCAACTGGCCGACGCTCTTGTACATCAAGGCCAAACCGGCTTCAGCTGGTTTCACGGCCTCGCGTGGGCCACCAAGCATTATCTGAACATCGAAGCGCAGGGCAAAGGCACCGTGCAGCTTTCGTACACGGCGCACGACGACTTGACAGCAGAGCAGGTTCGCTACTCCGCAGACGATGCAATCGAGACACTGCGGGTAGGCGACAAGGTGCGCCAGGCAATTACCAAGGCTGGTCTCGATCAGATCTGCGAGATCGAGATGGGAGCCCGTCCGTTTCTTGATCAGATGGAGCGAACGGGTCTGCCGTTTGACTGGCCTGGCTGGAAACGCGAGCTCGACGCGGTTGAAGAACGGCATCGCGCGTCGTTGGGCACGTTGGCGGATCTGACCGGCGGAGGTCAGGGAACCTTGTTCGATCAGGTAGTTGAGCCCAACTGGAATCCGGCATCTGACAAGCAGATTCGCGAAGCGCTGAACCGCTGGGCTGCCGACGAGGTCGCGACCTGGACTGCTGGGCGGTTTGGCGGCGCCCGTGACTTAACCGACGGCGACTCGGTCACCGCTGGCGTGTTGCGCGAGATCGGGGGTCCGCTGTGCGAAGCACTGCTGGGGTTTCGCAATAACGCCAAGATCTTGTCGACCTATGGCGAGTCGATCCACGATCACCTGCACGACGACGGCCGCCTACGGCCCCAATATCTGCAGGTCGTCGGCACAAATACCGGTCGGTTAGCGAGCCGCAACCCCAACGCGCAGAACTTCACTCCACTGATGAAACCGTTTCTGCGACCGCCAACTGCCGATCGGGTGTTCGTGCATGCAGACCTGAGCCAGGCTGAGTTGCGCTTCCTGGCGCAAGTCTCTGAAGACGAACCGTTGCGCACCGCGTTTCGCCGCGGCGTCGACGTGCATGTGAGCACCGCTGCGAGCATGTTCCGGTTCGATCCGAACAAGCTGGCGAACACAAACCCGGAACGGTTCAAAGAACTGCGCCAGATCGCCAAGGCGCTGAACTTTGGGATCGCCTACGGCACCGGAGCGGCGACGCTCGCTCGATCACTGACCGCAAACGGCACACCGACGTCGAAAGAAGAAGGCGGGCGGCTCCTCGCTCAGTACAAAGCGACCTATCCCGGGACAACCGCTTGGGCCGACGCTCGCATTGCCGAGATCCGCGAGATCCGCGGCCAGGTGCCCCACGACATCGACTGGAAGCTCACCACGCGACTCGCCGATTCATTCGCACACGTCGCAGCGGCACGGCGATCGTTTCGCTCGACGCACCCCAGATGGCCGTCAGCTGCAGAAATCGTCGACTTGATCCGTGCCGACGCCGTAGCCCCACCGTCGCTTGATCAGGCCGAGGTTGAATGGGTACTCGGCTTCACCGGGCCGGTGGCGTTGTGCCGAGACGAGTCGCCCTTTATGTTCGCCAGCCGCACGGTGGCAGGCCGACGCCAGCAGTTCAATTTGCACGTCGATCGCATCTTTCTCGAAGCCGCTCTCGAAGCAGTGGCGTCGGCCGACCAACAGCTGATGGCGGTTCGCGCTCGGTTCGAAAAGGCCCATGATGTCGTGCTGCACATCGTTGGACAGCCGGTAAATCTTGCGGCTGCGACGTCGGTGTTCGATGTGCGACCGCTGCGACGGGCGTTTATGGCCCTCGTGCGAAACGAGGTCGGCGATGAAACAGCCGACCGCCTACTCACCAGAGCCGCAAAGGAGCGCGTTCAGGCCATGGTCAATGCATGGCGCAACGCGCCGATTCAAGGCGGGGTGGCTGACATCATGCTTGTCGCGTATGCGGATCTTCACCGTCGACTTGCCCGATACAACAACGCTCGGCCGGTGCAAACCGTGCACGACTCCGTTGTCGTCGAATGCGACGCCGCAGATGCCGCAGCGGTCGCCGACGACGTTCGCGAGGCGCTCGAGCAGGCTTCACTGCGCTTCTGTCCTGATGTGACTCCCAAAGCTGACGTCGACATTCGGCGCAGCTTGGCCGACACCGACGTGGTGCTGGTCGCACGGTAGCTCCGTCGGTTTCACCGACGGGCAGGTACCGGACAGCTAGTTACCGAACAGCTAGATGCCAAACATCGAGCGGCAGCCATCAAATCCTTCGACGGTGATGTCGTCGCGCCGGTGCTGTTGCCAGAGTTCACGGTTGAGCTGGAACTTGTTGACTTCGCCGCGCTGGTCACCAAAGAGTGATCCTTCGCGACCGGTGATTTCGTAGCCAAGCGAGGTCGACACCTTGGTCGACGCTGCATTGTCGACGTGAGCTTCCGAATGCGCTTCGAGAGCACCGAGGTACTCAAACGCGAAGTGGAGTACCGCAGCGCGCATCTCACGGCCGACACCTTGACCTTGCGCGGCCGGAAGCAGCCAGCTACCCGTCTCAACCCGCCGCAACGTCGAGAACGTCTCGGCCGCGAGTGATTGACAGCCGACGGGTTCGTCATCGACAAATGGGCACAACACCAGGTTCCATTTGGCGGTGTTCCAGTTGGCGCGGGCACCCCAATGGAATTGCATAGCTGCCGGCGGATCTCCGGTCCAGTCTTGGTGGAACGGTAGGAACCCCATGTGTTCATAGATCGTGGCATCTGCCAACGGCATCAGATAGGCCAGATCATCATCGGCCGGCAGACGCAGTTCAAGTTTCGGGGTACGAACGACCAAGTCGAACAGTGGCCAACTGGCATGAGACATGGCAAAACCATAATCACGGGGTTGTGTCAGCGCTCTGGGATTTCGCAGCGCGTACGGTTAATCAATGAGCGAAACCCTGATCCCCACTGCTGATGGCGAAACGCTGCAGGCTGAACTGCACCTCGTCGACGGTGCCCGGGCTGCAATTGTCATTGCCCACCCGAACCCGAAGATGGGCGGCGATATGCACGCTCCAGTCCCGGCAGTTTTGTATCGAGCGGCCGAGGCGATTGGTGTGTCTGCGCTGCGTTTCAACTTTCGCGGCGTTGGCTCGTCGACCGGAACTCATGACGAGGGCGTTGCGGAACAGCTTGATATGGCTGCAGCCTTTGATCACCTCGGCGACGCCGCTGGTGACGTGCCGTTGTTGGCTGGCGGCTGGTCATTCGGGGCCGACGTTTCGCTGTCATTGACCGATCCACGCGTCGCCGGATGGCTCCTGGCAGCCGCACCGTTCAAAGTGATCGATGCCGAATTCATGGCCGCCCGACTCGCGCCCGGCCCCAAGGTCTTCGCCGTTCCCGCGAACGATCACATCTGTTCACCAGAGCTCGCGACCACAACCGTCGCCGAATGGACCAACGCTCACATTGTCGTGATCGATGACACCGATCATTTCTTTGGCGGCCGCCTTAACGATCTCGTGTCGTTGCTGGGTCAACTCGTCGATGACGTGACCGCCGAGACCGCCTAGCCAGCTCGTTAAGGCGCGTCGATGATGACGGCAACCGTCTCTCGGATCTGAGATAGCGAAACCGGGCCAACGTTGCCACTTGTGTGATCGACTCTTGCGGGTGACACAGCCCGCACATGTTGGCATTGGGCAGCCGAGGTTTACCGAAGCCCGTTGGCCGGATCTGGCTCGACCACGATCTCGGCGTGAAACCCGCGGAGTGTGCTGGTGAGAGGCACGATATGGACAACAGTCGGCTCAGCATGGCAGTGAAACCGTCGGTGCCCGCCCAGCCCAGCGAGCGGCGATATCTGAACCGGCGTGAAAGCCGTTGGTCCACGCGTTTTGAAAGTTGAAACCACCCGTGACGCCATCGACGTCGATGACTTCGCCCGCGAAGTACAAGCCCGGCACCAACTTGCTTTCCATTGTTTTGAAGTTGATCTCGGCGAGAGCAACGCCGCCGCACGTCACGAACTCGGCCTTGTTCGTGCTTTTGCCGTTGACCGTGAACGTCGACGACGTGAGTTGGTCGACCAGCTGAGTCGCGTGCTTCTTGCTGAGCTCCGCCCAGGTTTTGCAATCAGCGATGTCTGCAGCTGCGAGCAAACTCAGCCAGAGCCGTTTGGGGATCGCGTCAAAGGCGCTTTTGCTTGAAAGCTGACGCTTACCTTCGCTAAGCCGTTTCTCGGCGATGAGCGCTGCAGGGTCGACCTCGGGCAGCCAATTCACCGAGATGTCGAACCGATAGTCACGCTCTGCCAGTTCGCGAGCCCCCCATGCCGAGATCTTCAGAATTCCAGGCCCGCTCACGCCCTTGTGCGTGATGAGAACGGGCCCCATGCTCTGCAACTTGCTCTGAAGAATTTTGACCTCGGCGTTATCGACCGAGAGGCCGCTGAGCCCATCGAGACGTGAGTCGTTGACGTTGAATGTGAACAGTGAGGGGGTCGCGGGCAGAAGTTCGTGGCCAAGACTCGCAACGAGTTCCGCCCCAGCGGCCATCCTTGTACCACCCGTGGCGATGACCAGGTTCGCAGTCGCGTAGGTGTCCGCCGTGTCGGTCACGAGCTCGAAGGTCTCGTCGTTCTTGGCGACCGAGGTCACGCCTTGTGACGTCTGGATTTTCACTCCGGCGGCCTTGGCCGCATTGAGCAATGTGTCGATGATTGTCTGCGAACGGTCAGTGTCGGGAAACATGCGACCGTCGGCTTCGGTTTTGAGCGCGACGCCCCGGCTCGCGAACCAATCGACCGTGTCTGCAGCACCGAATCGATGGAAAGGGCCGATCAGGGATTTCTCACCACGCGGGTAGTTCCGGCTCAGCTCCCGGGGTTCGAGACAGTCGTGGGTCACGTTGCAGCGACCGCCGCCGGAGATCTTGACCTTGTGCAGCAGCTGTGCTGTCTTTTCGAGGATCAAGACCGACTTGTCAGAGTTCTCCGCACACGTGATCGCCGTGAAGAATCCGGCGGCACCTCCGCCGACAACGATGACATCGAAATGTCCTGCTCGGCTACTCACTGTCGTCGGGGGCAAAGTCGTCCCATTGAGGAGTGCGCCCTGCCACAGGAGCCTTGGCTGTCGCTTCGGCTTCCGGCTGCGACGAATACTGCTTTCCAAAGGAAGATGCCCAACCGGGGCGTCGCTGTCCCCTTGCATCAGTCAACGCCGTTTCCGGTTCGGCGGGACGCAGGACGGCAGCGGCGAGGGCGGTTGTTAGCGGTACAGCAGCGATGAGACCGATCGACCCGCACAGAGTACGAACGATCTCGACCGCAATGAGTTCGGAGTTTGCAATCATGACCAACGATTGATTGGACAACGCA
>CALKPY010000007.1 GCA_937991435.1 uncultured Acidimicrobiales bacterium | reverse complement strand
GAACCGAGTTCGCCGGGGTAAGAACCCGGGGCATCTCCACTTATGCTTCACCCGCTATTGCGGGGAGAGGCGATAACTGCTCTCCCCGGGATTGTCAGTCCCGGAAACGAAGGGCAGGAGCGCGCGTCGCGCTGCTTACTGCTCTCGCGGTTCTCGGAACCGGGTGGGCTTCTGTTTCGAAGTAAGGGAGATTGCAGTCATGAGAATGGTGGCGACTATCGGATTTGAACCGATGGCTTGGCGTTATGAGCGCCACGAGCTAGACCAAACTACTCCAAGTCGCTCGTACAGTATTGCCAGAGGTTCACGGTAATGTCAATTTATTTCGGGTTCGTTCAGGGAGGGGTTGGCAAGTCCGATGGGCAGGCGTGTGCAGGCAAGGCTAGTCGGCTGGCTGGGTGTGATCGGTCTAGGCTAGTCGTTGAGAGAGCGGAGTGGACTGGCTAGTCGAACGGGTAGAGTAGGCATGGCTTGTCGACTTGGCATCGTCACCTGCTAACGTAGCAGCATGCCAGACATCATTGACTACCCGGAAATCCTTCGACTTGACCCGAACGGTCTCGCTCAGTGGATGCAAGAACAGAACCCGCCAGAAGACCGCACCGAACTGAACTACCACGCGCTGCGTCTCGCCGCTGACGTTCTCGCCGGATCCGACGAGTGGCATGTCGTGCGCGCTCTCGCCGAGTACGGCCACGATACCCTCCACGCCCTAGCGCAGGTCACCCCGCCGCCAGAAGTCTTCGAACCAGAACCAGCACCGGAAGAAGAGAACCCAACGCCGGAACCAGAACCGGAACCGATCCCGCCAGAAGAACAGGAAGTCGCGCCAGTCGGCGCAGCCTAAAACCGGACTCTCGACGGGCCTAACCCGGCAGGCGGCATAGCCGATTGAGGCGCCGTCGCCGCCGCAGCCTTGTCTTCCGATACCGTCCCCGAGATAGCGACCCGGCATTGCGGGCAAATACAGAACCCGGTAAGCGGAGTCTGCACTTGCCCTTCCCAGTAGGTGGCGTCCCACACGTCGGCACATCGGTCGACGCTGTGCGCTTCCTGTCGGTTCTCCCAGCAGTGGGCGCAGAGCGTCGCCCATACGGTGTCTTCGTTGGCAGGGGTCGTGTCAGTCATGGCCGAGAAGGATACTACAATCCGAGACCGACTTGCAGCAGGTGCCGCTTCGACACGAAGGCTTTGCGTTCTTGGTTGTCGACGGTCCGGTACGTGATCTCGATGCACGATCCTTTTTCGATGTTGGTGCACACGCCGTAAACGACGGCGATAAGCACGCCGCTTGTGTCGCCGGGGACGAATTCTACGCCAGCGGTAACGGTCTGACCGATGTTTGGCATCGGGATCGTTTCGATCCGGTCAGGATGTTCGACGAAATCTTCAGCTGTTAGTCCGAGCTGGTCAAGAAGTTCGGCGGTCTCCTGATCTTCAGGTGTCCAGTCGTCTGGGTACTTGCTCATGTGCTTGTTCTCCACGTTGGTTGCGTGGTTATCTATCGGCTAGGTTCTCAAGGATATGAGCGATCGAGACAGAAAATTTGATGGCGCCGAACTCGGTTGGCTGATTGGAGCGTACCGGCGAGATGAGATCGCCTTCGCTGAGTTCGGGTCCGGGGTCGAGAGTTGGGCTGACGCCGCGTTGGAGAAGATCAGCGAGCAAGCTGAGGCTATATCGAAGCGCGATCATCAGATCTCGCAGATGGAACAGAGCCGCGGGTTTGCTCCTGATTGCGAGCAGGTCTGGAATTCGCTGATGGGAGACAAGACGAAGTGGGGCACGGCCGAGCTGCTTGAAGCGAAAGTAAACTTCGCTCTGAACATGACAGCGTTAGGGATCCGGCCAGCGCGGAAACCGGACGGGCTTGATGGCGTATAACTGGACATCGTATGCGCCTACCAAAACCGGTCGGGTGCAGTACGGGATCTACACGAGCGATCGGCGCCTCAAGGGCGGCAACGCTCCGACAATGTCAGAGGCCCAACGTAAGGTGAGGGAATGGAAGCTGGAACACCCAGAATACGACTCACTAGAGAGAGAAGAAGATAATGTCGAAACCTGATTGCCCGTTCATCCTGTGGATTGATCTCGAAACTACAGGGACCGACGAGCACAACGACCAGATCATCGAGATCGGGGCAGTAATCACCGACCTTGACTTTGTTGAGGTTCAGGCGTTCGCATCTCCTGTGCAGCCGTCGAAGCAAGTCAAGGTCGAGAAGCTCGACCAGGTAGTGCAGGAGATGCACGAAGCGAACGGCCTGTGGGAAGCGCTTTTCGAACGCCGAGAAGGTGACGTTATGTGGATCGTCGAGCATGACCTCATTGAGTGGCTTGACTGGGTTTGGCCGCCGGGGAACGGCCGAATCGCTCTCGGCGGCTCCGGCGTATCGCATTTCGATCGCCGTTTCATCGCGTTGCAAATGCCTCGGCTGGCGAAGCGTATCTCGTATTGGTCGTACGATGTTGGCGTTGTTCGCCGGTTTGGGCGCCTTGCTGGAATTCCCGCTCCTTCGGTCACGTCGGATTCGAAGACGCATCGTGCCCTTGAAGACATCAGGCTGCATATCGAAGAAGCGCGCTACTATAGAGATCTCTTCGAGCAGCTAGGAGTGAAGGATGCAGAGCAAGAGTGACGGACAGATGGACGCCGCTGTACTGGAAACGATCCGGCGCCTTGGCGGGAAAGCGTCGACGAACTCGGTGGCGGCCGCATTGGATTGCACCCCGGCCGAAGTGAAGTCCGCGATGTGGCGCATCCGAGGATCTGTTCAGGCCGCGAAGATGAACTAGCGGAATTTGGTCATGTAGTCGATGAGCCGTCCGCAGGCTTCGTCGATCGAATCCCATGGAGTGAATTCTGATGAGGTGAAGTCTTCCGGCGGCCAGACAGTAGCCGAGAACCAGACCCCATCGTCCCACCCCGTCTCGTAGCTATCCCGGCCTACGTTGTCTTTGGCGGCATTCAGGTTGGTGAACGGAAGGGCGACCGGAGACGTGATTTCCATGTGCCGTTCTGGCCGATGGAATTGTTCGAACGATAGGTCGACATAGTGGGTGTCGGTGAAGACGACATAGTGAGCGTCGCCACCATCTGCCGGGTGCCGCCCGATGGTGTAGGCCATAGCGGGCCAGTCCGCTACGGGTGTTCCGAGCTGCATCTGAGCGATAGCGTTCCGGTTCCCGACCATGATCGCGGTCGGGATCTTCTCGGGCTTTGCTCCGAATTCGGTCAAGACGGTGCAGGCGATCTCGGCAGAATTCTCGGACCGGCGTTCATCGGCGACTAGGTCCGCGGCTCCGGAATTGTGCCATGACCATGCTAGCAATTCTTCGAGGGCCTCGGGTGCTCGTTCGGTGGTGAGTTTCATGCACAGGACTCTAATCGTTTTGTTGCCCCGACGCGTTTAGCGGCCCGCCTTTTCTCGGCGGCACATTCTAGACACAGACCTCCGGTGCTATCTCGCGGGCCGAGACATACTCTGCACCACAGGATCCGATACCAGTCATCGCCCCAAATGTCGTAAGGGGTCAACCCGAGCCGGACCGCGACCTGGTCTGCGATCTCTTCGGAAACGCCGCTCGATTCGTTTGCCCACCGGCTCACGGTTCTTTCTGACACTCCCGCGATTCGGGCAAGTTCGACAACGGTAATCGAGTGCTTTTGGCGGTAATCGTTGAGCGGTGCGGATGATATCTTCACGAGTCGAGCACCTCATCGATGTGCCGTTCGGCCAGCTCGCGGCCGCCGTTAGCGAATCCGTAGGTTCTGGGCACTCCTAGCTGGGATGCCCATTTGTTGGACCATTCGATAACGAGACCACCTGCTGCGGCTTCGGCTTCTCGAATTGTTTGTCCACGGTAACTACTCATGCTGCTATAGTAGGTCACATGCGTCGATGTTGCTAGGCCTCTCCTTGAACCACTTAACTGTGGTATTACGCGCGCCTGTAGCAGAGCTTGGCCCATGCGTTCGACTGCAACTCGAAAGACGGGAGTTCGAATCTCCCCCGGCGCTCTATGTTTAGCAACTTCACGATCAGTCACGATGACCGTCCGACAATGACATGTAATCGGGAAGGCTGCGACTGGGTCTACTCTTTCCGCTCGGCGAAGCTTTCAGATCTCACTGATGCTTCGGCTTGCCACGAAGAACGCGACCACGCGGAATAGACTCCCTACATGAATGATGGCCCGGTTTGCCGAATCGGCGGGAATTGAAATCCAGCAAAGAAGAGGAGGGTTAGGTCTAACCGTCCCCCAAGGCTGTCGAGACCGACAACGGAACGGGTCCAACAGATCTTTTTCTTTGCGTGCTGCGGCCAGGTAGAAGCTATGCACGGCAAGGATCCATCCCGGCCCTGCGATACGTGCGGGCAGCCTATGGCCCGGTTCCTAAACCTGCCCGCCGCCATGGCCTCTAAAACGTGAGAAACCCCCGAGGCGGGTCGGGGGTTTCTCTGCCACTCTTCGGGGGTGGCTTTCTCCCTTGCGGGACCCGGTCACACTTTATTAGGCGGTGACTTGCCTTGCCGGATTCTTGGCGGTTCGCTCCGGCGGCGAATTTTGTGTTCCCTATATGTATCGGCTAGGGTTCGATAATACTTTAGCGTTTAGTGAAAGAATTTTGCAAGTGGAGCGAAGAAGATTCCTGGGTGACGCATTGTTTGGCGGGGCCGCCAAGGGAGACAACCTGCTGTGATTATTGGAATGGCTGGATATGCCACTGCCGGGAAAGACACTGCCGCGCTGACACTGATCGACGAGTTCGGTTTCGAGCGTCGAGCGTTCGCTGACAAGATCCGGGTGATGCTCAAGGAGTTGAACCCTATCGTCGGATTCGACGAAGACATGGACCACGTGTCGTTGGCTGACGCCGTCGATATCTACGCCGAAGGAGATTGGGGCCAAGCCAAGGTTGGCAGGTGGGGCGAAGAGCTTCGCCGGTTGATGCAACGCTTCGGCACCGAAGTGATGAGGAGCCATGTCGACGACGACATCTGGGCCGATCTGTGTTTGCCTACCACGACTCTTCAGGCGCAGGGCTTCGCTAAAGAAACCGTACTAGCGGACCGCGGCCGAGTGGTGATCACCGACGTGCGGTTTCGAAACGAAGTCGCCCGGGTGCGAACGAGAGCGCTTGACGGCACGATCGGTCAGGTGTGGTGGGTGCATCGAAACGGCGTCGGCCCAGTCAACGACCATCCCTCGGACAATTCTTTGACGCCAGAGGATTGCGACCGGGTAATCCTGAATGACGGATCTCTCGAAGACCTTCAGTCCGCCGTGAGGCGAGCCGCGGAGTCAGTCTTCGTCGAACCATAGGCTCATGTCGTCGTCGCGATACTCGGCGATGGCAGTGGCGATTATTCCGGCAACGAAAAAGAGGGCGAAGCCGAGTCCGGCCCAAAGCCAGTCTCTTCGGACGAGATTGCCGATCCCGAAGAGGATTCCTGCGTATCCGACTCCGACGAATGCGATTCCGTAGACTGGTGTTTGTGGCCGTCCTGCTCCGTGCATGAATGATCCTTGTTTGGTCCAGACCACACGTCCCACTGGCCGTCGGTTTTGTCGACCATTACTCTCACAGTGGCTCTCGGTGTGGCGCGGACTTGGCGGCCGCATCGGCAAGTGAATCGGTCAGGTCTTTCGGTCATGAAAGTGATGCTAGCAGTGCGACCACTTGAGGGGCGTGAACGGCCGGAAAGGTTAAGGTGGCGTTCCCGTCGGTGTCGGTTTCGATTACGTAGGGGGTGTGCTGGCGGGTTCCCGCTTTGTACCATCGCCCGCCGCGGCCGCGGTCTTCGGTGAGGTAGATGTGGCCGCTGTTGCATAGGTTCTTGATCTGTGTTTTGATCGACGTCTTCGGCAGTTCGCCGTTCGGGTCGACGTGGTTGGCGATCTCGCCGGTGGAGACGGCCGTGTCGTGGCTGTTGACGAACTCGAAGATGTTGCTGCGGAGTTCGCGGCTGGTGTCGGGATGCAGTTTCGCTGTGATCATGCTAATATGTTAGCTCATATGCAGGCCGATGACCAGACCACAGTCAACGAGCGCTTAGCGGGCATCGAAAGTCGCCTCGCCTCGGGAACCGTATACCACGTAAACATGGCAACAACCGACGTGAGATGGATGGTTCGCATCATCCGAGAGCTACTGACGAGGGTCTCCAAATTGGAACACCGGGTGCACAACCAGAAGATCCAGCTTCGAGCATTGGAACGCAAGCGACGGGAGGGCACGTTATGAGAATCTCGGTTCATGCCCACAACACTGAGTGCCCGGGGACCGGGCTTCCTCCGCTGAAGGTTGTTGACCGGGGACGGTTGATGCGCAGCCACAAGACGGGTGCGGTGCGGGGTAGGCATCCGAGGGGGGTTTGTTCTTCATGTGGGAAGATTCGCTCGCTCACCGTGTCGGGTCGACTGAGGAAGCACCGATTCGAGGATGTCGACAACCGGGTCTTGTTGGTGGATGCTGCGACGTGGCGGGCGGTTGAGGCGGAGGCGGCTCGCAGGAACTGGACCCCCGACGCTTTGCTTGGCAACTTGCTAACCAAAGAGTTGAATCTGCAGTAGAACTGCACTAAAGTGACTAAGCATGAGCCGCCAGCTTGTCGCCATCCACGGATCAGCACTGACTGACACATGCACCGTCCACACCGAAGACCACCCACTCCTGGGCCTTCGCTGGCATGCCGACCGACGCTGTCAAGCTATCGACTACCCCGAACCGTCCTTGCGAATGGCACGCAAAGATGCCGAAGGCACGCCATGCGACCGATGCGTCGACCAGTCATCGATCCCTCCTGCCTTCGCCGCAACCCCAGGCTTCGTGCGCCGATGCTGCAGCGCCGTCGACAAGTTCACGGCGGAAGACATCGACCGGTGGCAACTGCACGACTTTGCGACCCGGTATGCCAACAACTACGCTGGCCGGAACGAGTACATGCTCTCAATGCGAGCGCGAGCGTCGCGGCGCCTGTCTTCAGGTCAAGCGCGAGGCGTAATGAACTTCTGGAAGGCACACCACCATGGCGCTTACACTTCAACAGGATGACATCATCATCCTGAAATCTCTAGGAGAAGAGCGCCCATGCCGGGTCATCCGGCCTCGGGTCCTATCCGACGGGATGCAAGCCTGGATGGTCGAACACGCGGCAGCCGGGCTTCTCAACAATAGGCAAGTTCTGACTGTCACCGAGGAAGCGATCGAGAAAGTCGTTTCCCGGTCCGCCGTTCGAGATGACCGCGCCGAAGATGCGGTAGGCGAAGGTCCTCCACTCGAAGAGGAATAGCTAAAGGTTCTCTTCGGTTGTGCCGATACTTCCCGCATGGGCAACAACAAATCTCAACGAGCGAAGCTCAATGCTCTGCGAACCGATCAGCACATCCACCGAGAAGCAGGGTTCGATATTTGGGCCGATGGTGAAACGTGCCGGATAGTCGGCGAGCGAGGTGTATGGATGATGATCGGGTTTCGACGCAACACCGACACCGGGCACGAGTACGTCGACGTGACTCGACCGCCAGGGCACCCGCATCGAGGTGTCCGGTCTTTTGACCCGACGAAAGTGAAGAGCGCATGACAGACCGTTACGGCCAACACACGATCAAGGGCCACGACGTGGTCGGCGTCTGGAAGGGCGGCTATCTGGTGCGACCGTACCGGGCTTACATCGCCCGATACGACGCAGCGACGGGCGATATCCGACCGCAGGGCCGGTGGGAATCCATTGTTGATATCGCCTATCGTCTGTTCTCGGATGCCGCCCCTAAAGGATCGCATTTCGATATTTGGGGAGTGTTTGAGAACAAGAAGACCGGCGTCTTCGAGGTTCGCCGTTCATCCGATTTAGGTCGGGCGCTGGACTGTCCGCCCGACTTGTTCGAGTTCGCTATGTGGGTTTACGACAAGCGGCCGCATGCTGCTGTTGCGGCGGCTGCATGGAACGTCCAGAAAGAACTTTCTGACAATTCCTAAAGGTTCGCCATAATGCGCCGATAATATATATATGAACGCACAAACAGATCGTCAAAAACACATCAACCGAGTCTCCGCACTCCTCGCCAAAACCGAAGAGAACGGCGCAACCGAAGCCGAAGCACTCGCCGCATTCGCCATGGCCCAGAAACTCATGGCAGCCTGGAACATCCAGAACAACGAAATCCGCGGCCTCACCGGAGTTTTCGAGACCGAGGAACTCTTCCACCTCCCCCGAGGCGGCTACTCGAAACTGAAGATGACCCTTACCGGCGTCATCGCAGAAGCCAACGGCTGCTGCATCGTCTTCTCGAAAAGCTACTACCCGGACACGAACAAGAAAAGCTACTGCATTAAGATCTCCGGCCGGGACGACATGATCGACATGGTCCGCCAGCAGGCCATCGCCGCCATGGCATACGCCGAGCACGGAGCGCAGGAAGCAGCTGACTCCGGAGAGGATTCCCCATGGGAGTCTGACACCAAGGTCCGGAACGCTCACCGCCGTGGCTTCTGGATGGGGTTCATTCAGGCACTCGAAGAGAAACTGAAAGAAGCGAACCAGGAAGTCGACGACGAGAACGACGGAACTCTCCTCCCCGCTCTCCGGTCGGACTTCGAAGAAGCCAAGCGCCTCTTCGGTGCAGTACGCACCGAAACCACACGGCTCAGTGCAGGATCCACCCACGGCCAATCTGCCGGGCGAGCAGCTGCCGGTCGGTTCGGAACCGGGTCGGTTGGCGGTTCTGCCCGCAAGGCTATCGGCGGATAGGTTTACGATCGCAGCTCTGCCCTTCGAGGGGGCAGAAGCTTGCGTCCTTCGCTAAGTCCTCACAGACAACGCACAACTGATCCTCACTGTCCTCAGGTACGATCTCGGCGCACTCCCACCCGCAGAGGCCGATCAGTTCTTTGCAGCACGGGTAGTGCGAGATCGGCGGGCCGACTTGTTTCGCTGGCTGGGACATGGACGGATGCAACATATTCGTAGACATTAGTCTCAGCAGGTGGTAGGCTGGCTACATGCGCCGCCGATATTGGACCCGACTATTACTTCGCCTTAGGGCGACGGTCTGGCCTCGCGCGCTAACTTTAGCTTAGCCGTTTGTAGCTCCCGACCGTCGGTAAACACGGGTCGGTTGAGCGCTGGAAAGCTCAGCGGGTTTTAACTCCGCCGTCTTAGACTGTGCGGGTTCGAGTCCCGGATCTTCTCTTTGGGGTGTGTGGGCGATGGCGCCCAGCTGGTTGTAACCCAGTGACTTTAGCGAGTAACGCAGGTTCGATTCCTGTGCATCCCACTTATCTAACCGGAGTGGCGTAACTAGGTAGCCGCGCCAGTCTCAGAAACTGGTGGTCGTGAGATCGTGCGGGTTCGACTCCCGCCTCCGGTACGAAGCATGCGTACGCTAACTGGCATCGCGGCAACGTCGAGATCGTTGTGTTTGTGGGTTCGACTCCCACCGCATGCACTAAGCCAAGCCCTTCTATGCCAACTGGCCGAGCAGAAGATCTCAAAAATCTTTGAGTCCGGGTTCGAATCCCGGGGAGGGCACCACCTAATGTGCTGTCACGCCGAACGAAGATCCCGAAGAACGACGCACTTGTTCTAAAGATTGATGTTTGAGTGCCGATACTTCTACCATGAGCACTAATGGGAAAATAGGATCCGTCACCGACCAAATCTTTCGCGCTGCCGACTGGTGGCGCTACGACACGCCAGTCGCAGTACGGCTACTGCCGCTACTCCTGCTGTTGGCCGTACCCTTCTCGATGCTACCTTCAAGCGACGAACCCGCGGCCGTGATCGTCCGACAGTCCGAACCGGTAGAAACGACAACGACCACAAGCACTACGACTTCGACGTCGACAACTACGGAGCCTGTCGAGATCGAAGAAGCGCCCACCACTACGGCGTTTCGCTTGACGCTCGATCCCGATCTTGGCCGAGCGCTCTTCACGACCACCACTACGACCACGACCATCCCCACGCCGACGACACGTCGACCTGCGCCGCGGCCTACGCCGACAACCACGCCCCGGCCGCCGCAGACGACAACGCCGCCGACCACTTCAACGTCGACAACAACCAGTACCACCACCACCAGTACAACGCCGCCCACGACGAGCGTTCCGACCACAAATGCGCCACCCACCACGAGTGTTCCAGCTACAACCGTTCCGGCTACAACCGTCGCTCCGACAACCACAGCCCCGGCGACCACCATGGCGCCAAGCACAACGATCCCGCAGACAACCGTACCTGCGCCAGCGACAACGCAACCCTAGCTCATGAGCATCCTCGTCGACCTACTACTCGTAGCAGGCCTCATGCTCTGCCTGCTCGTAGCGGCCGTAGCCTGCTTCATCTGGTGGGCAAAAGCCGAAGACGCACAGGCGCGATACAGCCAGTCACTAACCCGGGAACAATGGGAAGCTCGCCGCCGAGCTAGCCAGCGAGCGGCCGACCAGCGTCATCGATGAACCGGCCAGCCGTGTACCGCTTACCACGGAACATCGCTTCGCCATCCACGATCGGGATCGTCTCGACATTGATCGGCCCGCCAGTTTCGACATCATGCTGCGTGATCACAATACCTTGGGTCCATTTCTCAATGTTCCGGACCGGCAACTGATCCCGATCCGACACACCCGAGTGGAACGAAGGCACGTAGCCGTCGATACGAGCAAGAGTACCCGGGCAGAAGAACCAAGCTGTCCGCTTCTTCCCGCCACCAAGATCGGTGGTAGTCGACGCCGAATGCAACCAATGCAGATGCCCGAAGCCAACTGACACGCCGGGCCGTTCAGCAGCATACTTCGCAGCGGCAGCCTTCACAGAGAACCGGCCGTGCTCGCCAACGAAATCTTCGCGCAGCACAAACCGTCCAGCCGGGTACGCCGAAACGTACTCGCAGGCGAGAGATTCCATGTCGACCAGATAAGGGATCGAAAGGACCGGCCACGAGTCGGGCGGATCCGTAGCACGCTTCAGGCCGATAGCCTCCATCATGTGCTTGGCGAGCTGCTTCCGGAGACGGTCTTCGTGATTACCGCCGATCACTCCGATGCGGCCGTCTTCGCCGACCACTCTCGCCCGTTGCAGGGCGAGGAACGTGTGGTAGTCCTGAATGGACGGGTTAGCGGTGTTTGCCATCGTGGCGAACGAACCGAACCGGGACATCATGGGAAGGTCGACGCCATCACCGGCGTTCACGGCAATGTCGGGCCGCAGCTCTTCGCCGATCTGAAGGCCTACATCCATGGCCGCCCAGTCGTGCATCGGGGTGAGTGTGCCGTCGTCAAGGTTCCGCCAGAAGCCGATCTGCGGGTCCCCGTACCAGATTGATGTGACGATACCGGTGTCGTTGACTTTCGTTTTGCGGGGCTTGATCTTTAGCGGCGCCGCGCGTTCGAGCAGCGGGAACTTTGGTTCTTCTTCCCATGCCGGTGAGAACTGGATGCCCATCAGGTCTTGGACGTGACCTACGCCGAGGTCGTCTTTGTAGCCTTGCTGCCACAGGTTGACTTGCTTAACGCGGCCAACTTCTTCGAGATCGATGCCATGATCTTCAAGCATTTTGGCGATGTCGCCGAGGTTCCCGCCGAGAGTTTTGAGCATCAGCTCTTTCTCAAGGCCTTCCCAGTTCCGTTTCTTCTTCGAGCGTTTCGCTGTCGGCGTTCCGGGCTTGGTTGTCCCGGTGTAGGGGCAGCCGTTGTTCGCTCGCCAGCTGTGTACGTTCTTGGGTGTGTACTTGACGTCGTCGTCGACTTTTTCGGTTAGTAGGTCGGCGACGGTCTTGTCTCCAAGTGCCGTGTCTCGAAGGATCGACTCAACGAATTCTCGACCCTTCTTGTCGGCGGCGAGCGTGTTCTCAAGTAGGTGCCGGATCTTCGGTAGGTTCCCGCGTGATGCGCCGAGGAATTCTTCTGCTTCGGCTGCGTCGATCTTGATAGACAAGTGTGGGGTCCTTTGGTCGCTCGGGCGGCCAACATAGCACTTGACGTAGCGTATTTTTGGGATCCGAATTTCTTGCTCTAGTAGGTAAAGATTCCCACCAGCAAGCCGATACTATATATATGAAAGCAAACATGGCACACAACACACCAGCCAACATCGAGCGCAACGCCCGGTTCCACCGCCCTCGCACTTCCGCCGATCAACTCAAAGCCCTTCAGGCCAAGGTCGACGCCGCACAAGCAAAGCTCGACGCCGCCAAGGCCGACGGCAACCCAACAGCCGCAGCGAGCATCGATCTCGCGCTCGCTAAGTCCGAGCTTCGAGCAGCGACGCGGGGATAATAGCGGAAGGCTGAGGAGTCGAACCCCCACGTTTTACCGAGCCACGGTATTCGACACCGTTTGCCAGCCAACCTAGCGGAACCTTCCGAGGCGGAGAGGCGCAGGTTCGAACTGCCCGCTTTGACACGGTCCCGGACTAGCAATCCGAGTGGCGACCACTTCGCCAGCCTCTCCAGTTATGGGGAGAGGGGCGCGAGGCATCCTCTCCCTACTGGGAGCTACTCGATGAAGATGATCGACGGATGCGGTTCATGGGATCATCGTAGCAGACGCGATGATTGAGGTGGAGATTTTTTTGGGAAGTGCTAAAGAATCTCCCACCCCCGCCGATCATATATATATGAGCAACCCACGACACCCACGACAGAACTACACCGTCACCTACAACAACGGCGACATCGCAGCCGACTTCCCGCGGTCCCTCAAGTCGACCGTCACCCGCTGGGCAAGCGAAACCCTCGGCGTCGAAGACATCGAGTACATCATCGCACTAACCGACACCGGCGAAGTAGTCGACTTCCTACTGTTCGATTCAGAGATCAGCATCGGCGACCACATCCAGCTCGGACGCCCAGAAGACGAAGCCATCACCCGAGACGAACTCCCAGTCGAGTACGTCGAACAAGAAGAAGGATTCTAATGAGCATCACCTTTGAAGTACGCAACATCCACGAGCACGTCGATACCAGCCTCGTGACCTATCTCGTGACCTGCGGCTTCTGCCACACCGACATCGAGTCGGGCGTGGTTTACGAGCGCGGGACCACGGCCTACGAGCGTGAAGGCTACTGCGAGCAGTGCGAAGAGACCGTGCCCTGCTACATCGGCGAGCAGGACGCAACCGACCACGAGCCAGCCCTGAACGTGTCGAACCGCAACGCCGGGATCATTGTCCGGGCGATGCAGGTCGAGTTTGATTACTGCGGCTCGGTAGACACCGGCAAGGTTCGGCTTGCTGCGGCGATGCTTGACGAGGAAGATACGTTCCCGTCGGTCGAGCATGGCAACATGATATCTGCAGGCGTGTCGGTTGAGCAGGTGCAACGCTGGTGCGATGCGCTTCGTCGTATAGCTGACCGTGCTGACGAGTTCGGCGAAGAAGTTTCTTGGGGATAGCGCTAAAGGTTCCCCCCAACCAGTCGATAATATATATATGAGCAACCGTAAGAACAAGAAAAAAACAACCGGAGACGCACGCAAAGCAGTGCGAATCGACGCACAGGCCACCCCGCTGCAGAACTTCAACGGCGGACGCCGAGGCTGGACCCAGCAGAATGGCAAGAAGGCCGCAAGCCGGAACGCCTGCCGCAAGGGCAACTGGTAATGAGGAACCGCATAAGCCTCACCGACCACGACGTTGTACAGCTCGACCTAAAAGGCGAGTACGGCACCCGCCGGTACGGCACCGGCCACGTCGCCCGAGTCGTGCACGACATGCGTCGAGCAGATCTCCCAGATCGATGCCGCCTGATTGGCTGGATCAACCTCGGTGGACGAAAGGTCGTCGTCGAGAACTACGGCAATAGCTGGTCAGTCCACAGGTATGAGGATCCCGCCGCCTTGTTCGGCTAAGGTTTCGGGCATGCAGCCCGATCAGCCTCTCGGCATTCGAGAGATCGCCATACTTGCAGAAGTGAGCGACGACACGGCACGCCGTTGGCGTGATCGGGGACGGTTGCCACCGCCCAGCTGGCCGGGTACAGCGAACGGCCAGCCGGTTTGGTCTTTCGCTGATGTGAAGGATTGGTTGGCCCGGACGGGCCGGAATGCGCCTCGCGATGACGCTCCGGTGATTGTGTGGAAGAGGCGGCCGCGGCCGAAGACGTTGGTGGAGGTCCTTGCCGCGACCGAAACGGAAGGCTAGGGTTCTGGCATGGAACCCTCTCTTTCTTTGGGTCAGGCCGCACTCCTGATCGCTACGACATACACGCTGGCTGTTCTCATCGCCGAGATGGAACTCTTTCAACCGATCCGGGACTGGTTGAA
Source organism: uncultured Acidimicrobiales bacterium (assembly GCA_937991435.1). Lineage (GTDB taxonomy): Bacteria > Actinomycetota > Acidimicrobiia > Acidimicrobiales > UBA10347 > UBA10347. The sequence continues at coordinate 101,461 of CALKPY010000007.1, read as the reverse complement.
AGAGCGATGCCTTGCCCCAGAATGGCAATGGTATGGCGAACTTGACGACAACGGCGAAGAGATGCCGGGTGAGTCCCCATATCACTGGCGGGTAGATGTTCCTCTGTGGAGGGCGATTCCTCTGTGGTTCGTCGGGAGTTGGGCGACTTGCGTCTGGTGTGCTTCGGTGATTGTCGGGTTCTTTGCGTCGCAGGCTCTGCACTCTCAGTGGGTCTGGGACTGGTCGTGGTCGACTGCTGCAACCACGGTTGCGTGTGTCGGCGGCGCTTGGTTCTGGCTCTACCGCGACTTCGAGTAATGTTGCCGGGCATCTTGCTTGGCAAGTTGCTTAGCAAGGTGGGGTCTACCATCCCATTAGCGGAACCCAAGCTAGGATAAGGTCAACGAGTCGCACCCGACCGGAGACTCCATGCCGCGAAAACGCCGATCCCTCACGGCTTCAGGCCAACGGCCGAACCAAGTCGAGTTCGCAATGCGAACCCCAGTCAGTACCGGCGTTCAGCTCGGTAGCTCTGCCCTGAAAAGAATCTCAGACTACAAGCCATTCACGCACACCAAAGCCGACAAATGGCAAGAAGAAGCGCGGCACTACTTCCAACACCTCGGCGAAGTCAAAGCAGCCATCGAGCTAACCTCGAAGATGGTAGCGGCATGCCGACTCCGAGCGGCCGAATACAACGAACTGGGCGACGAGTGCGAGACCAAGGACGAACGCGTCCAACGAGTCATGCGCGCCTTTGTCGGGCCAGATCAAGGCCAGCGCATGCTCTTGCGCAAAGCTTCCTTGAACCTTCAGGTCGTTGGCGAATGCTACCTCCTCGGGATCCCGCACGAAGGTCCAGCCGTCGAAGGCGGAACCGGCGAACCGGGAGACATGGTCTACTGGGAGTTTCTTTCAACCAAGGAGATCACCTTCGGCCAAAAGTCCGGAGAGATGCAGGTCTTCCGGGACTCCACCGGAGGATCCGGTGGCGGGTTCGGTAAGGCTGGCGGTAGCGACACCGGCAAGCTTCCCATCGATTGCTTCATCGCCCGGCTGCACCGCTCCGATCTGGACTACTCCGAGCGCGCCACGTCGCAGATGCAAGGCGCCCTGCTCATCTGCAAAGAACTTTCGGATCTCACCGACGAGATTCTTGCTTCAGCGAATTCGCGCTTGAATGCCGGAATCCTATACGTCCCCCAAGAGTTCTCGTTCGGAACGAAGGATGGCTGGCCTACCGGAGACGGGTTCGAAGAAGACGATCTCGATAAGCTGACTGAGACTCTCTCGACGCACCTCACGGCGCCGATCACGAACAAGCAGTCGCAGGCATCAATTGTTCCTTTGATTATGCGCGGCCCGGCAGAGCACGCCGACAAACTGAAATGGATTAAAATCAGCCGTGAAACATCGGAAGTCAACTCGAAGCTCCGCGAAGAACTACGGTCCCGTCTCGCTGACGCATTGGACCTACCCCGAGAAATCATGCTCGGCAAGGGCGACCTCAACCACTGGTGCGTGGATAGCGACACGCAAGTTTACACCCGCCAAGGCTGGGAATCCTACGAGGCTATCAGCGTCGGTGACGAAGTTTGGACACTGAACCACGACTCCGGCCAAGGCGAATGGGCGCCAGTCGAAGACATGTACACCGCCGACGTCGTGAACGAACCCATGGTCTTGATGGAAGGCGAATCGCACCGATCGCTGACAACGCCGGACCATCGCTGGCCCGTACTCAGTCAAAGCGGTAAAGCAAAGTGGACGACCACCGAGACCGCTTCAGACTGGGACCGAATCGTACTCTCCGCTCCAGCCGACGATGTCGAGCAGAAATTCACAGACGACTTCGTTCGGCTCCTCGGCTGGTACTCTGCTGAAGGGACTCTCACCCGTCGGGAAGATGGTGTCACGCCGAACCAGATTCGGATCGGCCAGAACCATGTGGTGAACCCTGACCACACGGCCGAGATCCGCCGGATCCTCTGCTCCGTGTTTGGGCAGGAAGGCTGGACGGAGGCGACGGAAGCTCACCGTGACATGACGATCTGGACGCTTCACGCAGATTCCCGCGACGCTATCCTTGATGTCGTTCCCGGCTTCGAGAAGATCGTTCCTGCGGAACTGGTCGACCAGTTCTCGCCCACACAGGCGAGACTGTTTGTCGAAGCATTTGTGGCCGCTGATGGGTCGGCAGACGGCAAATACAGTGTCATCCATCAGGTATCTGAAGGCCGCGTCGACAGTATCGAACGCGCTTGCACCCGAGCCGGTATCGCTACTCGCCGATGGAGCACTCGAAGCGACGGCGAGAGCTTCTCGAACGATCAGCACCACATTTCGATCAAACACCGCACCACAGCCGCCAGCTTCCAGAACCGCACCGAGACCCAGTACACCGGAACGATTTGGTGTCCGGTCACACGAAACCGCAGCTGGTACGCCCAGAAAGACGGCTACTCGTTCTTCACCGGCAACACCGGCTTCAACGTCGATCAGGATCTCGTAACGAAACACATCCTGCCTGTCGGCGAACTTATCGCCGAGTTTGTAGCTTCCTCGTATCTCCGGCCGATGCTCGAAGAGTACGAAGACATGACCCCGTCCGAAGCCGCCCAGTTCACCGTCGTGTTCGACGCCTCGGCAATCGTGGCCCGCAACGACGAAGCGAAGACGTCGCAAACCCTCTTCAAGATGGGGTGCTTGTCGAAGAAGACGCTTCTCCGGTCTAACGGCTACTCGGAAGCCGACATGCCAACCGACGAAGAAGCAGCTCAGATGTTCCTCCTTGAGGGCCTTCGCCTTGCTCCCGTCTCGTACCGGTGGGCGATCCCGTTCATCGATATGTTCAAGCATCTCGACATCAACCCGGCTGTGGCTGGCGGATTGATCGACCCGGAAGCGGTGGACGACTCGGGCCAGATCGACCTAGAGCGCGCCATTGGCGGCGATGGTGTTAGTGACGAGAAGAGCGACGACCCGGACAAGGAAGAGAAAGTCGACGAGGACACGAACGAAACGAATTCGAAGCCTCCGTCTGGACCCGCTGATCACACCCCGGCGGCAGTCAAGGAAGCAAGGTTCGAGCTAGAAAAGGAACGAACGGTCGAGCGGATTTTGGTCGCTGCCGACTCGGCGTACCTTCATGCGCTTGAGCGGGCAGCATCGCGGTTCATGTCTAAGGCGACACTCCCGACTCGCATCGCTCGCGGCGACAAGTTCCTCCTGATGTCGCAGATCGGCCCGGCGGATTTGGAGCGGGTCGGCGAATCTGTCGATTCGATGGTCGACGTTGACCAATGGTCGAGCCTCGGTCTTCGAGTACGACCTTGGATTCGGAATCTGTATGCCGGTCATGCTCATGAGGTTGACCTGACTAACGTTGTCGTTGCTCAACTCACAGCGAACATGCACGCTTTCACGATTGCAAGCTTCCATAATGAACCAAGGCTCAACGACCGGGACGTCTACATTCCGGTCGAGCTAGTCCTTGACGCTATGGAGGCCGGGGCCGATGCCCAATCCGTACCAGACCCAACTCGACTCACTTTCAGCGGAGTATAAGTCGGCGCTCGAAGAAGCGTTCTCTGACACCCGCGAAGTTCTCGCTGCACGAATTGAAGCCTCATCGTTGCCGGTCACGTCCTCGGTCTGGGATCCCTCGATCTGGGGTTCCGCTCTGGAGGGAATGGTCCCAGCAGTCGAGAAGAATCTTCGCGAAGCCATGCAATTCTGGCTGGAAGAATGGGGCCTTGAGCAGTGGCCGGACGTCGACCCGGAAGCCGTCGACCGCGAATTCGACGCTGCGGCCGTTGAGATCTTCGAACGGTTGCGGGACTATGAGCCGTACATCCGTTCCGATGTCGATTCTTCGGTGGACAGGTTCAGCGAAGATAAGGGCCGTCTAAATGATTCCCTTGGCCTAGTCGCTGTAGGCGGTTCGCTCTACGAATCTCGCGAGCAGCAGATCGGCGAAGCAGAATCGAACTTCACTTTCTTCGCTGCAGCCCGGGCTGTTTCACGTGGAACATCGTACGAGCCGGACAAAATCTGGGGCTGCTCGTTTTCGAACTCACGCGCTGCTCACGAAGACGCAGACGGGCAGCGTGTCCCCTTCAACGGGTTCTTCAACCTCGATGGAGAGGTGGGAGCTTTCCCCGGAGATTTCTCTGCGAAGAACTCAATCAACTGCCTACTCGGGGACACTCCCGTCGGGTTCCGCGGCGGCGATATTCTGGCGGCGACGAAGAGTTCGTACTCCGGGCCAGTCATCACACTCACCGTAAAAGGTCGTGAGATCCGGTGCACACCGAATCACCCATTCGCTACCCCCAGTGGTTGGGTTGCCGCTAAAGACCTTGATGTGGGCAGCGAGGTGTTCGAAGACATCGCTGATTTGGTCGCAGGTCAACATGCCGGGCACCCAAACCCAAATGAGGTTCCAGCCAGCGCTGAACAGGTATTCGCGCTTTGCGAGATGGTCGGCCAAGCAGAACGACTTATCGGATCGGGTGACGACTTCCACGGCGACGTGACCGACGGCGACATCGATGTTGTAAACGTGGGCGGGTTGTTGCAGTTCGCCTCCGAAGTGGCTGGCGATGGCAGCCTCGTACCGACCGACCCGGCGCATACGAGAGTTGGCTCTGGTGATCAAGCTGTCCTCGGTGTTACCGCGTCCGCGTCTCGCGGCATGAGCGTTAGCGACGTTCGCCTTACGTTCAGCGGCAGTCATCTTGGCGATCCGATTGAACTGACCCTCGGAACGGTTGCGCTGAGTGAACCCCTCCCGCTGGATCCTGAGCACTATCGCGGGTCTGCTGACCCCGAAGAGTTCTGCGATTTCCTTAACCGACATTCCGTCCCTGAAATGAAGATCGCAAATGTGTCGGCTGTCCAAGTTGACACGGTCAACCATGAGCCGGTTTACGATTTTCAGACAACATCAGGCCACTATACCGCAGGCTCTGTCCTCGTTCATAACTGCCAGTGCTGGGTTCAGTACGACGAAAACTCTGCGCAGCGAAATCAGATCCTTGCCGGATGGAACGAAGAGGAACCCGAGCCGGGCATGACGATCGAAGTCGGCGACGTCGCCGACCTGTCCGACATCGATGGCGTCTTCGATTTCTTCGAATTCTCTACAGAACGGAACACCACTATGAACATTACTGGGATTGCTTTCTCGACCTCGAACGCTGGACGCGACTTCTTGGTCGAGAATCTGGAGCGGTGGATGGGGGTTGAAGAGTTCTCCCAGCCTGACTTCTCTGACGGCATCATCTTCTCACTGGAACCTGATGACGAAACTCGCGCCCTGATCGCCGAGCACGTCAACGTAACCGAGGAATCGATCCACATGACGATCGCGTTCTACGGTGATCGGGCCGACACCGACGAAGACTTTGAGGAAGCGTTTAAGGCGACCGGGGAGGCTGTGGCTGAGTCGTTCCCGGATGGCCTCCGGATGTCGCTGATTAACGGGCCGGGCCAGTTTTATTCGCCGGATGGAGATTTCGTCTGCCACGTCCTTCTGGTGGATGGCCCGGACCTGCCTGAGCTTCATAACCGGGTTGTCAGAATGTCGAAAGAGCGCGGGCTGGAACCTTCTGAAACTCATGGGTTCACTCCCCATATTACAACTTCGTGGGACAGTATCCCCGAAGTTGAGCCTTTGATTGGCGTAGAGTTGGCTTTCAATAGTCTGAGCGCTCGCTTCGGGACCGAACTGTTGAGTTTCCCGTTTGGCTCATCCCCAACCCAAGGCTCCACGGAGGCTTCCCAAATGTCTGACCCACGCCCGGATCTCACGGTCCTCGACAAAATCGTCCCCGCCGACGACAACCAGATCGTTGTCGAGCACGCAATCGAAGTCGATACTGCCCCCACGACTACCATCAACGTATTCGGTGGCGGAATCAAGATCTGCGAAGACGGTCAACTCGAAGTGATGACGGTTGCCGATATCGCACCCACTCCCCACGAGCTGCAAAACAACCTGCCTGAGGGCGGTCGCATGCCGTCACCTGAAGCCGTTGTTCCATCGCCTGTCGTAGCAGGCAGCGAAACCTCTGTCGACGAAGAAACCGCCGACGCTGAAGCGGCAGTCGAAGACGCCGAAGAGACATCGACCGAGGAAGCTGCGTCCGAAGAAGCGACCGAAGAGGCCGAGACCCTGCAGCCGCTCGCCAAGGTCGTCGAGTCGAGCGACCCGTCATTCACGCCAGCGCCAAGCTCGAAGGTCCTTGACGCCGCTCCGGCAGCTGACGAAGTCACAGCGACCGCTGTAGTCGAAGCCGACGCCGAAGACGCCGAAGAGTTCATGGACGAACCCGGAACCAAGGATGGCGCCGAATGGACCGGTGTCATCATCGTTGAGGGCATCGAGTCGGGCGACGGCCGCAAGATCGCTGAGGGTGCCCTTGGATGGCGCGACCTTCCTTTGCCTCTCATGCTTCAGACCGAGAACCAGCCGGGCCACTCCGGATCGGTGATTTGCGGTTCGATCACGGCCCTTGAGCGTGTTGGGCAGGACATTGTCGGTTACGGCAAGTTCGACTCCGGCGAAGCCGGGCAGGAAGCCCGCCGTCTCCTCGGCGAAGGAACCATGCGCGGCGTCTCCGCCGATATCGACATGGCAGAAATCGAATGGGAGATCCCCGAAGCGGAAATCCCAGACGGCGACGTAACGGAAGACGAGCTGCTCGATCTTCTCTACGACGACCGCGCAATCATGGTGCTGATCGAAGGTCGGATCATGGGCGCAACCCTCACCCCGTTCCCAGCTTTCCAAGAAGCGTACGTTGAGGTGCTCGAAGTATCGGGCGCCGAAGGCGACGGCGAAAACCAGGAAGCCGGGGTGGTCGCTTCCGGCTCCCCAAGCACTTACGTGTGGCGGCAGCACGGGGCAACAAGTTTCACTACCCCAGACACGAAAGCTAAGGCTATGGTCGCATCCGCAGGCGAAGCAGGACTTCGCAGCCACATCCCTGAAGTTCCGCCCGCCGAATGGTTCGCTCAGGCCGAAACCGCCGGGGCTTACCCTGTGACGGTCGAAGTCGACGGTCAGATTCATGGCTACGCAGCCCAGTGGGGTTCTTGCCACATCGGGTTCGCTGATCATTGCGAGCCGGTCCCGACCAGTTCGTGCGCTTACGCCTTGTTCCGCACGGGGAACACGCAGGTCCGGACGGACTCGGGCGACAAGCTTGTGGCTACCGGCCCGATCTTCGCTGAGACGAACCACCCTGATCTGTACGCTTCTGCTGCGGACGCCTACTCGCACTACGCCGACACCGGTACTGCTGTGGCCGACGTCGTTGTGTTCGAAGATGCTTACGGCATTCAGGTCCGTGGGGCGGTTCGTCCGTCCGCTACGAGCGATCAGATTCGTGCCCTTCGCGGCGCAGACATCAGCCCGGATTGGCGTCCGGATGCTGACGGTCACCTTGAGTGCGTTGCGTTGCTCGCTGTGAACTGCTCGGGCTTTCTTGTGCCGGGCCTTGTCGCTTCGGCTGGCCGTGCTCGCGGCTCGTTCGACGTGAAGGACGGTCGAGTCAAGGGTCTTGTCGCTGCTGGAATGCTTCGCAAGGCGACTCACAAGTTCGATGCTTTGCAGGCGCAGATCGTGACGATGGGCAAGGTCTTGATGTCGTTGGCCGACGCTGAGAAGGAACGCGATCTTGCCGCGCGGAAGGCTGCCGTTCTTGCTCAGATCGGCGCTGTTGCACCTGTGGAGGCTGCTGCTTCCGAAGCCGATCAGGGTGATGTTGCACCTGTCGAAGCCTCGGGTTGCGACGGTGTTTGTGACGGTGCTTGCAAGGCTCCTGTCGCTGAGGCTACTGCCGCCGAGTAGCCTCACAGGCTTCCAATTTTAATGAAGAGACTTCCTTTCGGGGAAGTCTCTTCTAGTTTTTCGGCTAGTATCCACCAACTTGGCCTAAAAGTTTGCGAGCATTTCACGAATGCAAGCCACGCATTTTAAGTGCGCGGAAGTCCTCCGGCATAGCCGGTCGGCGTCATAACCAACCGGAAACCCCTATCCCCGAAGGATCGGAACCAATGCCAGAAACATTGATCGTCCCCGAGAAGCTTTCAGAGTTCACAGATGCTGAACTCTCAGAGCTTCGAGACCAGATCGGAGCGACCATCGTTGAACTCAACGAAGACCGTTCCGACGAATCAGTCGCCGAAATGGAACGCCTAGTTGTCGAGTACAACCGCGTCGACGACATGATTCAGTCCCACGCAGCTCGCGACGCTCGCGCTCAGGAAGTTCTTTCCCGCATCGAAACGCAGGAAACAGCAATCGAAGCCGAAGGCGAAGCCACCGAAGGCGACGCTCCTGTCGAAGCCAGCTCCGAAGAAGCAGACCCGGCGGCGCCCGCCCCGGTCGAAACCTCCGCTCCTGAAGCAGACCCGATCGTCGCAGCTTCCGCTGAGCCGGTCGTCGAAACCGACACTGTTGTCATCACCGAATCTGGAAGCGACACTCCAGTCGTAACCGGGTCCGACGTGACCGCGGCTCTCTCGGCTCGCCGTCCAACGCAGGTAGCACCCGCTGCAGCGCAGGCCCGCCCAGAAGTCCAGATCGTTGCTGACACCCACGCTCCCGGCTACTCGGCTGGCGACGCGATGGTCGACCTCGCTGAGGTATCGGAAGCCATCGTCGCCAAGTGGAACAGCTTCGGCAAGAACATCCCTCACGGCGTGTTCGAGACCGTTTCCGTTGCGACCGCCGTCATGGAATTCCCTGACGAGCTTTCGCTCACCGCCGACGAGAAGCTGAACTTCAGCAAGCTCACCATGGCCCGCACCGAGCAGGTCACAGAACGCCAGGCTCTCGTAGCTTCCGGCGGAATCTGTGCACCGTTCTCGCCTTCGTACGACATCTTCCGCAAAGCGGTACCAATGTCGCCGATCGAAGAGTGCCTCCCAACCATTCAGGCACCACGTGGCGGAATCCGCTTCATCGTGCCGCCGGACTTCCGTGACGCCTTCAACGCAATCGGTACCACCACTTGCGTCGAAGACAAGGACGGCTACGTCTCAGGCGATCCTGCTGGACCGACCCCTGACAAGCCATGCGCTGTTGTCTCGTGTCCTCCGATTCAGGAATGCTGCGTAACCGCTGTATCCACCTGCGTCCGGTTCGGTAACCTCGGCTACCGCACCTTCCCCGAGCAGGTCGAAGCGTTCATGCAGGACGTCGCTGTCGCATTCGCAGCAGCGAAGGAACAGCTGTACCTCGATCAGATCGCTGCGAACAGCACGCAGGTCGAAGCTTGCAAGACCGGATATGGTGCATCGCGCGACATCCTCTTCAACCTGAGCCTCGCAGCTGCTGCGTACCGTGATCGTCACCACATCGCTCGTGGCACTACGCTTACGCTGCTTCTCCCTCACTGGGTTCGTGACCTTGTCCGTTCGGACATGATCAACGACGCAAGCATGGGCCTCTCGTTCATCGGTATCACCGATCAGCAGATCGACACTGCGCTTCGTAGCGCCGGGTTCGATATCTGCTGGTACGTCGACTACCCGTCAGACGTCGATACCGACGATCCAACCATGGCGCTTTCCGCTCCACAGGTTGACGGCCCGCTCAACAAGTACCCTGAGACCTTCAAGGCGTACATGTTCTGCCCCGGAACGTTCGTGCGTCTCGACGCTGGAACCCTCGATCTCGGCCTTGTCCGTGACTCGACCCTCAACAAGACGAACGACCTTGAGTTGTTCGCTGAGCAGTGGGTCGAAGTCTGCATGGTAGGCATCGAGTCGATCTGTCTTGAGATCTGCGCTTGCCCGAACGGCGGCGCTCCTGAGCCAGCTCCTCTCTGGGCCTGCGCGTAACACGCTCCGGATTCCCGGACTCCGTTTCTATCCCAAACAGCCTGAAACCGCCTGTGGTGTGGCTGGTCAAGGGTTGGGATTCGGGGTCCGGGTTTCCATCTTTCACACCACCGACGTCTAGTTAAGGATCTCCCATGGCTGCTGGCCCTCCTGTAGGAATGCATCGATTCCCGTTCATGCCTCCTCAGACGAAGCATTCGCTTCTCGGGTCTGCGTTTGTGTTGGAGTACGACGATGCTGCCGCTTTGCAATGGCGGTGGGAGAACGGTCTCGATTTCATCCCTGAGGGATGCTCCGAGGTTTTCTGTTTTGAGGATTGCCCGACCGACGAGAACGGCGACCCGGTAGACAAGGAAAACAAGCCGGTTGCTGTGTGCGCCGGTTCTTGCACCTGCTGTCCGAAGACGCTCGGTTACCCGTTCCGTTGCTCGACCAGTTCGGGTCTTTCGATCGACGAGATGAACGCTCACGCTTGCCGCGGCCTCGATCAGGGCCTCACCAAGGGCGTCGAGTGTATGCTGCAAGACCAGACTTGCGCTGCGCTTTCTGAACCGGGCTGCGTGCTCTACGATGGCGCAGCGGTCAACCTCACACAAGCGATCGCTGGACTCGACCAGTACCTAGCGTCGTGCGGCGCTGGACTTCCGGGCGCTATCCATGTCCCGGCCGGTCTTGCTACCCGTCTCTGCCAGTGCGGCCTCGCTCACCGGTCTTGGGGCCATCCGCTGTACGACGAGCTTGGCATGCCTCGCACGTTCAACAACGTCGATCTTCTTCCTCCCGGCTGCGAAGAGTACTTGGCGGATGGGCGAGAAGATGAGCTTGAACTCATGCTCGCTACCCTTCCTTCGATCCGGAACAGATTTGCTGCTTCATCCGTCCTAGAGACCTGCGGAAGAGGTAACATCATTATTGCTGGCGCCGGTTACTCGGGCAGCGGCCCTGCGGATCCTGACTCGGATCCTGAAGAGCCTGCTGATCCGACTACCGAAACCGGCAAGATTTGGATCTACGCCACAGGAATTCCAACGGTTTTCTTGGGTCCGGTTAAAACTCCCGCTTCAACTGAAGCCGAGGCAATGACTCGGTATATCAACCAGATGGAAGTCGTAGCCGAACGTTCAGCACTTGTCCTCAACCCCGGTTGTTGCCATGCTGCTGTTTGCGTCGATTTGTGCCTTCCTACCGGTTGTTGCTAAACGATCCAGTAGGAAGGGCCACGGATGGCCGCTGACGAAATTCTGTGGTTCTGCCCCCCATCGGGACCCGGTGGCGGCGAACCTGAACCTGAACCTGAGCCGTGCCCGGATCCGCCTCTTCCGATCCCGGGCGGAGCATCGGGTGTCCCGCTTTGTTTGCCGGACGGCTCCCAGATCATCGCGTTCTTTGCGGCTGGTACCCCCGATAACGCAGCTTGCCCGCCGGTACCAGCGGACGAAGAACTTGTTTGCCATTCTTGGCTTGACGTAACGACCGGAGTTTTCACTCCGGGTTGCCCACCCGCCGACGCAGGCCCATGCGGCGAGACCCGAGACTTTGAACTCTCGGGCTGCTTCTGCGACATTCAACCCGACGGTTCGGTTGCCGGGATCTTCTTTGTTCAGTTCGAATACGACGAAGAGACCGGCGAACTTGTCGGCTCTACTACCGTCGATGTTGACGGCGCCGAGTACACGGTCACCGGCATCGCCGGGAAATGCCCTTCCGATATCATTCACCCGGTCTGCCTCTGCGACGACGACGGAGACCCGACCACACCTCCGGTACCGTTCCTTCGCTGGTACGCATACACGCAGGTAGCGACCCAGATCCCGATCCGAGATTCCGATCTCGATGGCGCCCCGTACACCCCAGTCGGCACAGTCGGCAAATGTCCCGAATCGGCTACGTCCGTCGAGAAGCTTTGTGACGATGTCGCAGGTGACTGCTCGGTCATCGTGCCCTTCTTTATGGTCAACGTCCTTCAAGGTGGCGTCTCGATCGGGCAGCTCCTCTACGAACTTGACATGGTCACCCCTTACGAACCTGTCGGGGAAGTCATTTGCTGCGTAAACCCTTGCCAGCCTTACGTCGAATCTTTTACCGGAGAAGCCGTTCCCGGTGTCATGCCTTACAACAGCCTGCTGGTTTTCAAACCAGACTGCTGCGAACTTACTGTTACGACTGACGCTGGCGTCGTGACCTTGCCCGCATCTGTGAACTCGTGGTCGCCTGAGTGTTTCGACTGCGAACTTACCGAGCTTTCGATTGATGGCTCGGCTGAGTGCATTGCGGGAACCACACTCATTGTCCAGCACACCGGAGAACGAAAGAAATAACCCATGTCCCAGATGATTAGCTTCCTCCCATCAGATGTTGGCGGAGCCTGTAAGAAGGCTGTCGCCCCGATCATTCTTCAAGAGACCGCGCTCTTCGACGCTACCGGGGCCGATACCGGTTCTGTGCCCGTTGTCGTAGCAGACGTAGCTGCTGGAGATCCCGCCCACTACGGCGGCCAGATCGTCACCAAGGGCTGCAAGGACGTTCTTGTCGAGCTGCAGTACCTCGATGGTGACGACTGCGAACCCTGCACCGACCCAGACGCTCTGGTACTTGTGCCAGTTTCGGTTGTTGTCCCAGCGAACTCTTCGTTCCCGCTGCCTGATGGCTTCTGGCAGGACCTCACCGTCACGCTTGTCGACGATGCTGCCGCTCCCGTCGATTTGACCGGCACCGCTGTCCAGCCAGTCATGGTGTACTCGTGCTACACGCCCGAGTGCCCCGAGTGCGCAGTGATCGCTATCTAAACCCCCTGTTGATCTTCTCTACCCCTCCTCGTTCCACGAAGGCCTAAGCAAAATGGCAAGACAAATTAGTCTCCTTGAAGGCGACTGCGAAAGCTGCCCAGAGGGCCACCCGACGCATTGCGTGAACGTGTTCACACCGATCACGCTCGCCTACGACAATGGTAACGGCGGGGCGTTCTCTGGATCTGTCGCGCCGGGCGCCCTGTTCCTTTCCGGGGACTCGACGTACACCGTCACGTCGTGGATCGTGGACGGGGCAGAGATGATCACAACCCCGACAGTGTTGGGGCCGTACCCTCCCGGCGGGGCAGGCTACGACGCCTACTTCGCTGACCTCGGGGCGCTCCTCACCTCGCTCGACCCGAACGGCCTCACCTGGTCGATGTTCGTCGGGCAGCTCCCGCTCTACCATTTCCGGCACCTCCGAGCGACCGTACCGTGCGACGTCGCCCAGATCTCTGAGTATGGTCCCATCACGTCTACCCGCGTTTGGGACAAAGGCTCAAAGACTTACACGCAGTTCGTAGGCAATAAGCCATCGGAACAGATCGGCTGCTACGAACGGATCGTCACCGACTGCCCCGACGAACAGGGCAACGGCTTCGAGTTCCTCATCATCGACACCGAAACCGGCTTGTACCTCGATCTCGACGCGTTGGCTGCAGAGTACGGCACCGAAATTTGTGTCGCCCGCTGCGAGAAGGGGTTCCCTGAAAGCCCCGCTGAAGGCATCACTTGCGAAACCGAACAGCAGCGTGCATGCTGCGAAGACTCGGATGGCGTGAAGACGCCGATCATTCTTGACACTGTCGTCTGCACAGACATCAACGGTGTAATTACACGAGACTCGGCCGTCTACGACGAAGCCTCGTACCTGCAGTTCATCGCGACTGGCGACCTTTCAGTCCTGATCGAAATCGATGTCGATGAAGAAGACTGCACCGTCACCTACTGCGGCGAAGCGACCTTCCTCGGTATCCGTACTTTGTGCGACGAGAACGGCGACAAGGTCGACTTCGTTGACTACGAAACCGAAGATGGTCTATGGACCGAAGGCCCCTTCGAGTCCGGAACCGATTTTCCTTCCTCAGCGCTCGGCCCGTTCGAAGAATGCGAGTGTGAACCACGGACCATCATCGATTCCGAATGCTTCATCGTTCCGCTCTACTACTACGAGTGGGACAACGGAATTCACGCCGACATCGCTACCGGTGCTTTGCTTCCCGATGTCGCCCCGTTCGCTGGCTACATGCCGCCACACGCTCACGGCACAGTCGAGATCGTCGGCGGAGACGGCACCCGCCAAGGTTTCATCGATCGCCACCTGAAATGTGGTACGGCGACCATTGACAACATCATGATCGACGGCGTCAATGTGCTCCCCGCTCCTGTTGTCGAAACGACTACCGCTGGAACATGGGGTCCTCTCAACGACCTCCTCTGGACGACTCTCCAAGGCCTCGGCTACGACACCCCGGCGGGTCGCGGCTGCGACGACGAACGCGCCAACGGCGGCAAGATCAATTGCTTCGGCCGTTCGACCTCATGCGAAGACATCGGTCTCGAATCGTTCCAAGTCACTGACTGCAACGGCCGCGTCTGGATCTTCGGTATTCAGCAAGTACCGGTAGGCGAAACCCGAGTTACTCGGGTCCGTTACTACGACTGCAACGGGGACGTTCAGTGCGAATGGATCGACGAAGAAACCAAGGCCGTCATCCCGGCGCCTGATCCTTCCTGCCTCATTCCGTGCGACGACGGCTGCACCACTTCAGAGATCCCCGGTAACTGGTGCGATATCAGCTACTCGGGTGACCCCGAGATCGAAGACACCACTCACGCAACGGACATCATCGTTCAGGTCAAGACCTGCGGCGCAGACCAAACGGTCACCTACTGGCAACTGATCGACGGCGCTCTCGTAGAGTACACACAGGTCGGCGTCATCGCCGATTGCGACTCAGGCGCTGAACCCGAAATTCCGCCTCCGCCCTGCCCGCCCGACGCCGTCTTCGGTTGCGTTACCGTGCCCGGATCTAACTACTCGGTGGCCGATAACTCGCGATGGGTATTCCCCGGCGCTACCCAGTTCAATCACCTGTCCAACGGGAAGGCAATGGAAATTGTCGCCCACCTTGAAGACGGAACTTCCGTCAATCTCGGTGTCCTGTCAGACCCGTATTACCTTGGCTTCCGTGCTGCGCTCGAAGCTGCTATGCCGGACTGCCTTGTCAAGTTCGTTTGCGCTAACCACACGTCTCCGAAAGGCTGCCGTGCCGTTCACGTAGCGAACCTCGCAGCGTACCCTGCCTACGACGCTCCGACGTTCCCGGCTGATCCCGGGAACTTCCTCACGAACCCCGATTCTCAAGAGCTTTGGGCTTCAGGTTGGCTCTGGGAGTGCGCCGGTTGCGTATCGCCGATCGTCCAGTTTGAGATCGTCAACTCGTCCGACCCCGATTACATCGGAGCGACGAAAGACCTCATCGTTCACACGTTGCCTGATGAGACCTACTACATGGCTGTCACGTGCGACGGCATCTTCTGGAAGGACTGCGATGGCAACGACATCCAGCCTCCTGTCGGCGCCAAGTGTGCTGTCCCATGCGCCCCGCCGAACCCTCTCGAAGCGCTCATCGGCGATTCGTGCTGCGACGTGGACGGCGAAGGAACTAGCGACGAAGAATGCGTCGTTGAAGAACTCTCACAGGGCGAGCACACTGGCTTCTCGGTGTTCGGGCAGGACGGTGCCCCGGCTGTAAAGCACTCCGCTTTCAACGCCGATCTCACAGCGGCGATCACCGCTGCTATCGAAGGCGACTGCCTGTTCATGCTGAAGCATGGCGACGGCGCAACGTTCATCGGCGACGGCAACACCAGTCTTCCAGTCGCTACTGGCGGCGGCGTTATGGCTCCCGGTCTTGCGTCTGCGACGGCGTGCGACGGAACCGAACTGGCGACGGTCCTCGGCGACCAAAGCACTCCGTCAACGGTCACGTTCATCTCCTACTGCGGAAAAGCTGAAGAGGCTAGCGGCGCTAAGCGCCAAGTCCTGTTCACCGAAGACAAGTGCGCTAACGAAACCCTCGGAGAAATTCGCGACAAGCTGTGCGAAGAAGATTGCACCTACGAAGTCTGGTGTGACGAGACTCCACGGGAATTCCTCGTAGCTGTATGCCCATCGGGAATCACCATCCTGTCGGCGCTCGACGGCGAACCCCTCGGTTGCACCACCGAATTTCTGTACTGCGGTCGCATCCCGGCCGGAATGACCGCCGACACGACCACTCAGATCCGAATCGGCGCCGATTCGATCGACGTTGTCGACATCGCGGGCTGGGACACATGGACTGAAGCTGAACGGCTCGCCCATATCCTGACCCTCGTAGGCGCACCTGTCGTAGCAGGTCCCGACGCTGAAGGCCGGTACTACTTCGACCCGGCCGACGACCCTGCGCTCCCGACTGGCTTCTGCGGAGGCCGCTTCTGCGCCTTGCAGGCATGGACCACTCAGTCTGTGGAAGTTTGCACAGGCCCCGATGGAACCGTCTCAGCGACAAACTGCGACCCTGAAGGCCCCGACTACGACGTAGTGACTCTCCCCGATGTTTGCTCCGACGTCGCCGGAACCCTCACCCCAATTCAGGTGTACATCGACGGCGAATTCGGTCTCGAATACTACATCGATGTCAACCAGAACGTAGTCACAGAGGTGGGAACCCTCACCCCCGGGGCTTGCATCCTTGAAGACGTCACCACTTCGGTCATCGCTGAAGGCTGCTACAACGGCCAGCCAGCGACGCTCTTCATCAAGAGTTCATGCCCTGAGGGAGAGTGCGAGTCGGTTCCGGCCGTCAACCTCCTCACCAACGGCGAACTCGAAGGCACCGCCGGGATCAGCGTCCTGCCTACCGGCTGGTCACAGATCCCGTACACCGATCCTACGTCTCCTGCGTCAAGCTCTCCTCGCGACACTTCCGACACGACGAGCCTTACCGGCCATAACGTCAGCAACGGAACAGCGGGTACGCCGCATCAGGGAACATCGTTCGTTTCTTCGCTTCTCGGTTCGGCCAGCCAACTCACCGGTTTCGGCGAAGGCCTCCAGCAGAACGTCTCAGGTCTTGTGCCCGGGGACTCGTACTCGATCTGCTTCTGGCAGGCCGTTGTTCAGCAGTCCAACGCGACCGCCCAAACTGGCGGCTGGTCGGTGCACATCGACAACACGCTCGCAGCGTCTACAGCCGAAACGACCACAACCCAGACCGGGCCGACTGACCTCAACCTCAACTGGGAAAAGCGGACGGTCACGTTCGTTGCTACAGCGACAAGCCACGACATCAAGTTTGGTCCGTGGACAACATCGTCGCTCGCCCTGCGAATGGGTATCGACGATATCTCTCTGACGGCTCTGGCCGCTGGAGCCTCATGCTGCGTAGACATCGATTGCGTCGCTGTGGTCCTCGAAGGAACCACAGAACCAATTGTCCCGGATCCGGCTCTGCCGATCTCGCTGGTGTCCTGTCGGACCCAGCCGACCGTTACTACCGAGCTGGAAATCGAAGCGGTCTGTGCTGTCGTTGACGGCGTCAAAGTTCCTGTCTGGCAGGTCGTGGAAACGGTCTACCTCGACGGAGTCGAAACTTCCACCAACCAGTACCTCGCCGATATCGATACGTTCGCTGAAGTCATCGGAACAATCGAACCGTGCGACCCCGACGTCGATCTGGTCTCGGCCGACGTCTGCGATCCGAAACTTGGAACGCTTCTCGCTGTAACCATCGACGGGACGACCACCTACTACGACCCGACCAACGGACAGGCTGTAGTTCCGGGCGACGTCAATGCGCTCCTCGGTGGGGCATGTCCCCTCCCGAACCAGCACCTGATCGAAGGATGCGTCGAAGTGGACGGCGAGCTTGTCGATGGCTACACGCTGATCGATGAACTCGGCAACCCGCTCTTCCCGCCACGAGCTTTGACTACGCTCGGCTTTAAGGACTGCTGCTAATGGCTAAGAAGCGCTGTTGTAAAACCCCTCGGCTGGTCTGGTTCCTTGACCCGTCCACCGCCGTTCGCGGGTTTACGTGGGAACGCTGGTCTGGAGCGAACGCTTCCGGGGTCGGGAACCCGAACTCGGATGAAGATGGGTTCGAGATGGCGTGGGCTGGCGCTGCTGGCGCCGACGGCATCCCGACGCATGTAAACGGTCCGCCAAACGCTACCGGCGTTGAGACCGACACTCGGTTCGCCCAATCGTCAGCTCAAGGTGAGCAGGGACAAGACGAACATCGTCTTTGCTATTGGGTGCACAACGACGGAGCCGACCCGATCGAGTTGAGAGACACGGACACTCGGGCCGAATCGGTGCGAGTATACGCCTCCTGCGACTGCCCAGCGTCGCTAGTGCACGAGCGGTATCAGACTGGCGGCGGCACACCATATAATTCGCAGGGACCGTTCATGACGGTACCACCTGGCGGCCTTGTCAAGCTCACGGTCCTCATCCACGATCCTGGCCCGGACTTCTCCGGCTTCAACCTGCGCGCAAACATTGTGGGCCAAACCACACTATCCGACCCGGTCTCATACCAGTCCCGGCCAAAGGACGACTGCAAGATCATCGAAGATGACCCGTGCGACCCGTACGTTCTTCTTGAAGGTGAATCCTTCAAGCCGATCAAGCTGGAATGTCTCGACTGTGGCAGCGGCGGCGAACCTTACGTCCCGCCAGAGCCTCGCATCCTTGAGCGTACCTGCGCTCAGCTTCGCGCTGCAGGCGACGCTGGGACGCTGGAACAAGGCTGCGAATATATTGTTACCGACGGCGTCTTCGGGACGCTTGGCCCGGCCCGCATTCACACCCACGCCACCTCGGCTAACGAAGTCTCATGGAACGTCGCAGTCGACACTCAGTGGGATGACTCCTCGTGGCACGGCCGCTGGGACCCCGATACCTGTCGGATCGTTGACCTGTACGACAACCTCGGTAACAACATCAAGTCCGATAACGGCGACGAGATCAACGTCTTCCCATGGGGAAACCCACTTGTCTCCGGCAACGATTTTGAAGACTTCGATTTCAACTACGGCGGCGGTACGGTCCGCGACAACGTCGGGACACCCACCGCTCGCCTCGATACATCGGGCGACGCGATCGTGGAACGTAATGTCATCGAGAATGGCGGCAGCTATGCCATCCTCTCGGATAATGCGATTCTTCGTGACTCGACCGTGAAATCTGCCGGACGGGTTCTTCTGTCTGGCACCGCCTCGATGGACGATTCAACTGTCGCCGACCTTTCGTTCGTTCGGGCTGACGGCCTCACCATCACCCGAACCGTCTTCGATTCATACGTGATCCTTTATGGACTGGGTGCGACTGGCGACATCACGTCCTCGAACTTCTCTTCCGGGCAGGTCGACCTACGTAACGCTGGCGACATCGATTTCGATCAAGCATCCACCGAAAGCTACGGCGTCATCTCGGCGAACGGCGCCGATCGCATGCGACTTCTCCGTGTCGCTTCCGAGGATTCGTCCACGATCCGGGCGTTCGCTGGGACTGATCTCGAACTTCGATATTCGAAGGCTGAGACGGGTTCGTACATTTACACCCGGCAGGGGTCGATGCTCGGCCAGTACGCTACTGCGAAATCTGGCGGCGGGATCGACAACAATACGCCCGGAAGGAACACTGTCACGCGAGTGACATCGGACGCTTCACGTATCACGTTTGAAGGAACCGCCGACGCGAACTCTGTCGTCTGGTCGAATGCTCACGCGCTCGGCTACATCCGCCTACGTGGAACAACGAATGGGGTAAGCGTCGACCGGGTTGATGTTTCGACTGGCGCCCGTCTCGATTACATCGATGCTGTCGGCGGGTTCACTCGCTACGTCACCCTGTCGGATCTGTCGTATGCTCAGATCCAGAACACGAACGGCGCCCGTTTCTCGGCCAGCTCCTTCCATGCGAACGGTCGGATGTTGTGGGATGGCGGCACCGGGCAGGTTTACAGCCTTGATCTCTCATCGATCGCTTACGTCCGCCTCATCAACAACGACGGCATCCTCCGCTACTCGGACTTCGATTCGTACTTCTACTACTACATCACCGGCAACACCGGCATCAAGCAGGCGCTCGACGGATCCGGCCGCCAGACTTTCACCGAAACTAACCTTGCCGGTACCGTGACTGGTACGCCGGTCACGAACTTCTAGGGAGTAGCTATGGGAAAGATCGCAGACCAGATCCTCGAATTGCAGGACCAGCTTGTAGCGCTCGACGCGTCCGACGAAGACCCGCTCGAAACAGAAGATGAACGGGCGCGGCTACAAAGCCTGCTCGACGATCTCGATCTTGGCGCCGACATCGAAGAGATCGTTTTTGAGGAACCGCCCGGCCCGCCGGACCCTCCTGAGCCTCTACTGACCCCGGCCCCGACGTCAGAGAATCCTGTGCTGACTGCCGAAGAGATGGCCGAAAAGTACACAGTCAAAGAGCTGAAAGAGTTGGCGAAAGAACGTGGCCTTTCCGGATACTCGCGTCTCAAAGAAGCCGAACTGATCGAGCTACTCTTGTCCTGAAACGGCAAGAATCCCCGGCCCTTGTCGCGGAACTAGGCCGGGGATTCTCCCGTGTCTCTGGGTCTTACATGCGTCACGCCATGCAGTGACCTGTCTCGATGACTGGTTTGCGTGGCACCGAGAGGCTCGGCCCGAGAGTCTTGATCCAGAAGCCGCTAGGCCATGTCGCATACTTCCCTTCCCCGGTGGGGGCTTCATCGGGCGGAACTTACGAACGCAATCCGTGCTTCTGGATCCCTAGGAGTAGGAGTTCTTGCTTGCGGCCGTGTTGAGCTTTCTGTGAGGGAACCCCTCGTCTCGGGGTATCAGTCAGTGGCATGAAGCGCCACCTACCGGCTCTGGCGGGAAGCTAGCTTGCTTCTCCTAGGTTTAGATTCTGTGTCAGCAGATTTGCGGTCCTTCGGGGAGTGGGCCTGAGCTGCTGCTCTATGTGCTTATGTATTAAGTATCGCAAGAAAAGGCCGGTAACACAATGGGCCATTCGGCCCATTTTAGTTTGGGCACTCGTAAAACAGTTCGAGTACGAGGCCATTCTCCTGCGTGAACTCGAACCACTCGCCGCAGTCGTAACCCTCCGGGATGACGTAATTCCAGCTGCCTCCAGCTGGTGGGGCAGCAAGCCTAATCCGAGGGATCTCCGGTCCAGCAAGGTCGCGTTGCCGGTTCGCTGCGGCCTGAGGCAACCAGATAGCGAAGAACAGCAGAAAAAGGATCGGGATGATTCTCATGGTTAAAGACGTCGGCAAAGTATCCGCAGACCTTGAGAAAAAGTACGCCATACTCTATGAAACCCCATCCTCGGAGAACGAACAATGCCAGAACGTATGGTCATCGAAAACAAGGGCTGCTGCTGCGACGAAGAAGTCTTCCCACAGGACGACCCGATCGGCTGCCCGCCGAACTACTGCTGCCAAGCGCCCGAACTCCTGGTGCCGCTCAGTAGTCTCGCCCCAAAGTAGGGTCCACCGTGACGGGTGCCGGGTTGCGCTAACGTGACCCGGTAACCAATATCCAACCCTTCCGAGGAAAACAATCATGGCTGTTAAAGTCTCCGTCCAGCTCACCACCGGCAACTCGATCACTTGGGTTGCCGAGTCGGCATCCTTTGACCGCGCTGGCGAAGGCGTTGTAACCGAGCTACCCGAGGGCGCTCAGTACACCGTCGACTACATCAACCCCGACTCTGTCGCGGCGTTCACCACCGCCCAGATCATCCCCGGAGCTGAAGACGACGCTCCTGTCTCCGCCGAGTAATGGCCGACTTCGAAGTCACCCAGTCGTCGTCGGGGCAGTGGATCCTGTCGGTTTCGTCGCGGATTCTACGATTCAACCGGCAGTACTACTACGCTACTGAGCAGAAGCTCGATGCAGCGAAGGGCGCCATTGAAGAAGCGTTCTCTCGCCGTGAAGCTGCCGTTCAGGGTAAGCGTCCTGCTCCCGAGCCGGTTGTTATTCCGAACCCTGAGCCGACAATGCCTGCGTCCGAGGATCCGTTGGATGGCGAAGACGATTGGGAAATCACCGATCCTGGCATGACGTTCGATGAGAACGCCGAAGAGGTAGCCGCCGAGGTGGCCGCTTCTGTCACCCCAGAACCGGAAGCGCCAGTCGAGATCGCAGATCTTGAACCGTATCCGGAAGAGGATGCAGAAACCGAAGACGGGTCGGTGCCGATTGGCACTGCTGCAGAGGTCCTTGCTTGGGTCGAGTCGCAGCCGGATGTCGGCGGCGCAGCCCAGCACGCTCTAGCTGAAGAGCGGTCGGGTAAGCAGCGAAAGACTCTCTCGCAGAAGCTCGAAGCGATCATCGCTTCCTCGGACGAAGAAGAGTAATCCCCCAACGCGGTTCGCTCTGTCCTCAAGTTTCGGCGCTTTCGTGTCGATCCTTGGGGGCATGAGTAACAGTAAGCTGTACGTGTTGGTTAGTGAGATCGTCGCGCCGGAAGAGAAGCAGCATTCCGAACGGGCTGTGAGGCTTTGTGTCGCGACTGCTGTGTTCTTCTCTTGGTTCGGAGCGATCGGGATGCTACTGGTCGCCCCATTGGTGAGGCGTCCCGACGTATTCTTCATGGGTGCTGGCTGCCTTTCGGCGGCCGTGGTTTGGGTCGCCCTCGATGGCTGGCGGGATCTTATGTCGATCCGCCGCGATCGATATAAGGCTTGCGTCCTTCGTGAGGACTCTGTTAGCTCGTAGCAAAAACCTGCGAACCCTCCCTCACCTTTTTGTAGCGCGAGGCTATGCTTAGCCTCAACACCACATAACTACACCACACCCCTTATACGTTCGCCTTCCGCTCGGCTCCCGAACACCACGGCCAGAGTGAACACGTCGGCATCGATCTCCCCGGAGAGTGTGGCACCCGTGAGTGTTCGCCTAACAAACTGTTTCGCCAGCCTCTGCGATCAGCCAGAACCAATCAACGGTTTCGCGCTGATCAAGCTGATCAACCCGCTCGGCGATGACCACGCTGTCTGCGACACAACCACCGGTCAGTACCTGACTTGTGGCGAAGTCCTTCAGGTCGAGATCGACCCGGTAACCGGCTGCTGGCTGTCCTGCGACCTTCCGTGCAACTCGGACCTGTCGCCTGCTGGCACCTACTACGAGATCCAAGAGTTCGTCAACAACAAGTGCTGCGGGACGCATCTCGTTCAGCTCGACTGCGACCTGGTCAACTACCCGGATCCAACGCCGATCAAAGACGTATCGATCACGAACCCCGGACCTCCTCCAGCGTCGCTTCTCTGCCCGATCGTTCAGGACTGCGAAACACCGTTCCTCGCTGTCGAAGGTTGCGGCGTATCGATCGTGCCCGGCGATCATCCTGATGGCGCTTCCGGCAACGGTCACGCCCCGACTATTGGCCTCGTGTTCTCCGGCGACCCGGGCAACATGGCCGAGTGCCGCCTGGACGGCCTTTACGCTGGCGCACCGGTATTCGCTACCCCTATCGGGTCTGACTGCCTGAACATCGATATCGGTGGGGCAGGAACGGTCACCGACCCGTTCGTCATTTCGTCCGACGTCATCGTTGACCCGAATCCAGACAACGGCCTGGTCTGTGGGCCGAACGGCCTGTTCGCCAAGTCGACAGTCGTTGTTCCTGGCGATAAGCCCTGCATCGAAGTCATCGTTGACGGGACCGGAGTCACCTCCGACCCGTACGTCATCTCGGCAGAACCAATCCTGTCGAACCTTCCAGACAACACAATCGAGTGCGACGCCTCAGGCCTTTACTCGCCTGCGACCACGGTCACCGGCTCAACCTGCCTGTCCGTGGACGATTCGGTGCCGAACGCTTTCGCTCTCGATGTTGTCATCGAATCGGCGAAACCCGGCCAGCTCCTCGAATGCGGAATCAACGGCCTGTCCGTCTGCCTCGAAGTTGACGGCCCATGCCTTACCGGCGACGGAACAACAAACAACCCGGTCACGCTCGGCATCTCGCCCGCTCCAGAGAACCTGATCGAATGCAACCAAGATGGTCTTCACGCCTGCATCTTTGTTGACGGCCCATGTCTTGCCGGTCTCGGCACCCAAACCGACCCGGTCCGGATCGTTATCGATCCGAAAGCCGAGAACCTCCTTGAGTGCGGCCCGAACGGTCTTTGCGTAGTCGACCCCGGCTGCACATGCTTGATCGATGTCGTCGACACGTCGACCATCGACTTCGCTATCAGCGGCGACGGTAACCCGGGCACTCCGTACGTCATCACCGGCGACGTGCTTCTTTCCGGAGACCCGGACAACATCATCACCTACGGGTCCGATGGGGCACTGTTTGTGCCGCCTCCGCCTGTTTGGGACTGCGCCGAACTTGACAACTGCTCCATTGATGATCTCGGCGACGTTATCACCCCGGCTCCTGCAGCCGGAGAGTACCTGTGTTTCAACGGCAACAACTGGGTAAACGCTCCGATCCCAGATGTACCAGATTTGGTACTCACGACAGACGGCACCCCGACCGGTGTTTCCCAGTCTGGACCTAACGATCACGACGTCGACATTACGCTCCTGTCGCTGCAGCCCGGCAACATCCTCACTACCGGAATCGACGGCGGCCTGTACGTCGATTGTGACACCATCGACGCTTGCTCGATGCTCACGATCACCACCGACGGTAACCCGACCGGTGTGACCCCGAACCCGCTCGACGATCACCTTGTCGACATCACCCTCAACTCGGGCGACACCGGCAACATCCTCCTCACTGGTTCGGATGGCGGCCTGTACGTCGACTGCGCTGCGGTTGAAGCGTGCGTTCCTCCCGAGTCGACTCTCGTAGTCACGACCGACGGAACTCCTGTAGGCGTCACCCACAACGCCAACGACGACCACATCGTCGACATTACGCTCCTTTCCGGAGACGCAGACAACCTGCTTGTTATCGGTTCAGACGGCGGCCTCCACGTCGACTGCGACGCTCTCAACAACTGCGTAATCTCTGACCTGTCCAACGTCAACGACACTGGCGTGAACGTCGGCGACATCTTTGTCTGGAACGGCACCAACTGGGTACCGCAAGACCTCTGCACCCACCTCGACACCGTATCGATCGAATGCCTCGGCGACGTCGACTGGCAGCCAACTCCGCCCATGTCGGGCGAGTACCTGTGCTTCGACGGGACGAACTGGACGAACGAACTCGTCACGGTTTACGCTGAAGGTTCTGACTGCATCGATGTAACCGGAACCGGCACGCAAGCCGACCCGATCATCGTCGACGCGATCGTCGACCCTGCAGCAGCGAACATGCTTGTTTGCGGACCGAACGGCCTGTTCGTTTCGATGGCCGACGGCACCGAAACCGATGTCGCTGCAGGTGACTGCATCGATGTTACAGGTACCGGCGCTGCTCTCGACCCGTACGTCGTTTCGGTCGCTATCTCCGGCGCGGCCGGTAACGCCCTCGTTTGCAACAACGACGGCCTATTCATCTCACCTGCAGCGTTCCAGTGCGAAGACCTCAACAACTGCTCGATCGATGATCTGGCTGATGTTATCTGCGCTGGCGCTTCAGACGGCGACGCTCTCATCTGGTCGAACGCTCTCGGTGCGTTCGTTTGCGGACCTATTCCTCAGGTTCCGTTCGATTGCGCCGAACTGAACAGCTGCTCGATCACCGACCTCAACGACGTCACTTGCGTAGCTGCTGGCGTCGGCGACGTCCTCACCTTCAACGGCACCGACTGGACTTGCGCTCCGATCCCGGCCACTGATCCGTTCATCACAGCGAACAGCACTTGCGTCGCTTTGACAGGCGACGGTTCGGCTGGATCGCCTCTCACTGCTACCCCGATCGTTGATCCGTCGGCGGCTAACCTGCTGGCTTGCGGCCCGAACGGCCTCATCGTAGGGCAACCATTCATCGATGGTTCTCCATGCATTTCGGTCACCGGTTCTGGTACGTCCGCCGATCATTTCCTCATCGAAGCGATCGTCGACCCAGACGGCGCTATCGTCTGCGGACCCGACGGACTTCAGGTCCAGGTCGGCGGCGACATCACGATCAACGGCAACAACGAAATCTTCGTTGATGTTTGCGCCGAGCTTGGCGACTGCTCGATCTCGGCTCTCGCCGACGTCGATTGCAACAACCCGCAAGACGGTTACGTCCTCATCTGGGACGGGCCTGCTGCCGAGTTCGTTTGCCAGGCTCCTCCGTCGAACGATCACTTCCACAACGGTGGCGATACCGATTGCATTCGGGTTACCGTCACTGGTACCGGCGATCCGGCGACTCCGTTCATCACGACCGCTTCGCCGGTACTCTCGCCGATCGCTGATAACGCGATCACTTGCACAAGCGACGGCCTGTACGTCCCCGGGGCACCTACGGTCACGACCGATGGTTCCGGTTGCGGCGTCAACCAGACCGGCGCAGCGATCGACATTACGCTCCTGTCGACGGACCCTGATAACCTGCTGACTCTCGGCGGCGATTGCGGCCTGTTCCTCGATTGCGCGGCGATCGTTCCATGCCTCCTCTCGACGGACCCTGATAACGATCTGAGCCTCGGTTCGGACGACGCACTCTACTTCAACCTGTGCGACAACCTCACAGCTATCGCCCCTTCGGGTGACGCCCCGAACACGGGCGGCGCTACCGGCGAAACCCTCATTGGTCTCGACGCAAACGGCGACTGTGTCCGCTTCAACCCGCAGCCTCCATGCGAGCGTGTTTCTTGGTCGATGGCTGAGTACTGCGACGACCCGCTGTGTCTACCATGCGAGCCGGTGTTCGCTGATGCGATCATCACCGATATCGCTATCTGCGCAGGTTCGGCCGCTGATGGGCCTCAGGCTTTCGACATTGCTGTCAATGGCACGGTCGTGAACACGGCCACTCTGCCAGCCGGGGATCTCAGCCTCGCTATCAACGGCTTGTCGACGCCTCTCGCCGCCGGAGATGTCATGGCAGCGATCCCAGTGTCGGCTGTCCCGGCCACCCCATCCGAGTGCATCACGGTCGCTGTGCGGCTGTGTGACCAGTAAGTAGGTCTCCTCTTATGCCAATGATTCCATGTGATCCGAGCTGCTGTAACGTCACGTCGCTCCTGTGCGACCCGGCGACAGGCGGACGCGTCTACGTTGTTATCAATCTCAACGAGAACACAACCTCGTACATCAACGAGAACGCGACGCCATGGACAGGCGACCCTGCAACTCTCGTTGACTGCCATCCCGATATCGTTGTCACTTCGGACGGAACCACGACTGGTGTTTCTCAGTCGGGCGAATTCATGTCGATTATCGACATTACGCTTCTCGGGAACTCTCCCGGGAACCTGCTCGCTATCGACTCGAACGGCGGCTTGTTCGTAGATTGCGCAGCTCTCGCTGCTTGCGTCCCGACGATCACAACTGACGGCGATTCGACGGGTGTCACGACCTCTGGCGGAGTGACCGACATCGTCGTCACTTCAGGCGACGCGGACAACGATCTGACGATCGGCACGGACGGCGGAACCTATTTCAATCTGTGCGACGCGCTTTCGATGCTCGCTGTCACGAACGACGTTCCGAACGATGGTGTGACTGGCGAGATGGTCGTCGGTATCGATGAGAACGGCGATTGTGTTCTGTTCGATCCGCCTGAGGGTTGCTGTGTTGTTTCGACGACGATGTGCGACCCTGCTACAGGTGAAGCGATCATTGTTGCTATCGATCTTTCTGCTGGTACTTCGACGTACTGGATGGACAACGGTTCGGCATGGACAGGCGACGCCAACACTCTCGTCGACTGCAGCTCGTACGTCGACTGCTCCGGCGCTGCCGTAGCCCCCGGTTCGGCCATCCTTACCGTTTCCGACGTAACCAACGGCGGCTACGGACTCTACATGCCGTTCGTCCCGGATCCAGCCGACCCTACCGGTTGCTCCCCCGCTCCACGGACAAGCTGCCTCGACGTCCCGGCCTTCACGGTCAACTACTCGAATATCGAGTACACCTCAGCGGGAGGATCCAGCAACTGGATTCCTCAGCATGAAGAAGAAGTCTTCATCTCCAACCCGACAACGGCCAACAACTTCAACCCACCGAACTTCACGATTCCGGCCGGTTCCGCACCCGGCATCTACACCGTTCCCGGATCAGAGTTCTGCCACCGGATCGAGAACACCCAGCCCTGCCGGAAGATCACTTGCTTGACTTTCCAAGGCTACGGCTACTGGCAAGCGAACGTCTTGTCCTCCGACTGGTTCGTCCAGCAATACGGAACGCTGACAAACAACGTCAACGGGACCCTTTTCCCGACCAGTAACTGCGACGAGACGTGGACCCAAATCCGTAACCGGACCCCACAAATCTATGTCTTCAACATGGGCTACTGCTACAGCCGCACCACGCTCGACCCCGGTGAGTACATGGAACAGTGCGGAGGCCTCGAAATTCGGGTCCTCGCCTCCGGAAGTACCGACCTCACATTCAGCTACGGAACCGTTGGCGGCAACGGTTTCTGCTTCGTCCACTAGGAGATCTCTGTATGACTCTTAAACCTGACCGCCCATTGTCCCCTGAAGATGAACAGCTCGGCAAAGAAGCCGCTGCTGAACACGCGGCACTCCGGGCTTCACTGATCAAGACTCTGACCGCTGCAGGCTGCGACGAGTCTCTCGCGACTGCAATTGTCGCTGTAACTGGACGGGTATAACCATGTCTTGCTGTATTTCTTCAACTCTTTGTGACCCGGCCACAGGGGAACCAGTCATCGTCGGTCTCGACCTGAACGACGGAATCACCTCCTACGTATCCCCCAACGGGACTGCATGGACAGGCGACCCAACGACTCTCGAAGCGTGCGAGACTGACCTCGTTGTAACGATCAACGGTTCACCCGTCGGCGTAGCC
Source organism: uncultured Acidimicrobiales bacterium (assembly GCA_937991435.1). GTDB lineage: Bacteria > Actinomycetota > Acidimicrobiia > Acidimicrobiales > UBA10347 > UBA10347. The sequence goes on along the minus strand of CALKPY010000007.1, from coordinate 72,901 downwards.
CAATCTGGCGACGCAGACCACATTGTCGATCTCACAATCCCAGACACCGACGTGTGCGCTGTAGTCCAGTCGTTCCCTGTCACAGGCGACGTACCAAACGACGGCGTAACCGGCGAACTCCTTATGGGAATCGACGCCAACGGCGACTGTGTGCTCTTCGATCCTCCTCAGGGCTGCTGCATCGCCACCGCGAACCTGTGCGCTCCTGACGGCACGCCAGTGATCGTAGCGATGGATATCGGCACCGGAACCGCCACCTACTGGGATGCCACCACGGCGCTCGCGTGGACAGGCACACCGGCCGATCTCGTAGATTGCGCAGCGCTGAACACCTTCAACAAGGTAGCCGCAGACGGCACCGTCTCGGCGTTCGACTCTGCCGTCGACTGCACCCCCGAATTCGCGTTCCAATCCGTCGTCGATCACCACGGCGATCAAGTCCTCGCGGCATCGAAAGCCTCACCGCTTACTCTTCACCGGTCCCTCGTAATCGATGACGCACATGTAGGCGGAGCCACGGGCGTAGGCGGCGCAGACTTCATCGGCGTTTCGCACGCCGACTCTAACGACGCCGGTATCTCAAACATCACTACCCACCACCTATACGCCGTCTACAACTCGTTCGACTCGACCGCCTCTTCAGCCTTCATCGCTACCGCTATCGGCGGGCAGCTCCTCTCAGCGACCGGAGCGCGCTCTGTCGTAGCCGGTGGCCTCCGCAACTCCGCCTCTGGCGGCAACTCGGCGACCCTCGGCGGCGCAGACAACCTCGTAGACGGCCCATGGTCTGTCAACGCAGGCGGCCAATTCAACGAAACGTCCGGCCTTAACAGCCTGACCGGCGGCGACAACAACGACTCAAACGGCGACTCGACCTTCACTCACGGCTCAGGAAACACAGTCGACGGGAACTGGAACCTCACAGCCGGTACCGCCAACGACGTATCAGGAAACGCCAACCAAGTAACCGGCCAGAACACTGATGTCGACGGCGGCTCGAACGTCGCAGCCGGTAAAGACAACTCGGTAATCGTTGGCCCGTCCGGCAACGCACCCGACAACAACCTCGTAGTCGGTTCACGCAACACCGTCACCAACTTCTCGAACGTGGTCGGCGGCGACGACAACGTAGTCAACGGCTACATCAACGTAGTCGCAGGCGGAAACAACGTAGTCGAAGGCTACCAGTCGCTGGTAGTAGGCGGCTCGAACACGCTCACAGCCAACGGCCACTCGGCTCTAATCGGCGGAAACAACAACACCGCCGATTCTGAGAACAATCTCGTAGGCGGCTCCGGGTCGATCGCTGATGGAGTGCAGGCTGGCGTATGGGGAACTAACGCTGAAGCTCACGGCTCGAACAGTTTCGCTTTCGGTAACACGGCCGTGACTACGGTCAACGCTGGCGGCGGTTTCGTTGCCGGTGGACTGAACGGTCTCGTCGATGACATCTCCGGTTTCTCCGCTTCTGGCGGTATCGCTAACGCTGGAACTCCCGGAACTTTCGCACACGGCAACGGTACCGGAGCGGGTGCTTTCATCGGCACTGTCGCTGTCGGTTTCCGCGGGGCGCCACCGCAGCCTGCACGGGCTGTCACAACACTCGCTGACGTCATCCTTGCTCTTCAAGAGCAAGGACTCGTAATCTAAGGAACTCAATCATGGCCTGCTGCATTTCTTCCACCCTGTGCGATCCGGCAACGGATCTTCCTGTCATCGTCGGCACCGACCTCGAAGACGGAACCACCTCCTATTTCAACGCTGACGGCTCGGCCTTCACTGGCGACCCGGCGACGCTTGTTGCCTGCCTTCCCGAGGAGACCCCGCTGGTCGTTACGATCAACGGCGCCCCGGCTGGTGTAACCCAGTCCGGTACGTCAGATCACATTGTTGATCTGACGATCGCCGCGGCTCCGGTCTCGAATAAGATCGATTCCGACGGTGTGACAACGGCATTCGATCCGGCCGTAGATTGCATCCCGGCCGGTGCGTTCCAGAAGATCACCGATCACCACGGCCACTCCGAAGCAGCGGCGGGTTGCGACGCTAACGAGCTGATCCTTCACCGCACCCTCGGCATCGGCCCCGATACCCATCTTCCCGGTGGGGAACTTGGTGTCTTGCACTCCGATTCAGACGACGCAGGAATCACAGGCATCACGAACCACCACGCCTACGCCGTGTCGACATCGCAGAACTCAACAGCGACAGGCCTCCACTCGCACAACATCGCATCCCGCGACGCCGTAGCGTCCGGCCAAGAGTCCGTGAACATCGGCGCAGTCCGCTCGACCGCATCGTTCATCGTCTCAGGTAACTACACCTCGTACGACGTGACCGCATCGGCGATCGCTGCAGTGAACGTCGGCTCGAACCAAGCTACCGCTTCCGGTTCATGGTCCGGCAACTACAGCTCCCGAAACGTCACAGCCACAACCGATCATGCTGTCAACGTCGGCTCGCTCGACTCGACCGCTTCCGGTCCCCGTGGCGGCAACTACAGCTCGGTTGAAGCTACCGCTGAATCGTCCTCCGGTTTCAACATCGGAACGCTCAGCTCCGTAGTCGACGGCCCGTCATACCGCTCAGGTAACATCGCCTCGCAGGGTGGAAGCATCCTCAGCTCGAACCTGTCGACCAACCTCGCCTCGGCCGGTTGCACCATCGACACGAACTCGGGCCGCTCAGGCAACCTCGCTATGACCTCATCGGTCATCACGAACTCGATCTCCTGCGCGAACGTCGCTGGCGACATCAACCTGATCCTGAACGCCTCGAAGTCATCGATCATCGGCGCCGACCTGTCAACACTCGAAGGCGCCCAGAACGTTATCGCTGCTGGCTCGAACGTCCAGATCCTCGCAGGCGTCACCCAGTCCGGCACGCTCGCCTCCGGCGGCGTTCAGATCCGCCCATCTGGCGCAGGCTACGACAACTCGCACCTCGCGCACGTCGCTTCGCAGGACGGCAACTGGATCGCCGGTAACAGCTCGGCCATCATCGCTGCTGGTATCGACACACTCGGTAACGTCTCACGGATCGATGAAGCTTCGCAGGCTGTCGTCATGGCGTCGGCCGGTGCCTACATCGACGCTCAGAACGGCCGCATCGCTGTCATCGCTTCCGAAGAAGGATTCGTAACCGGTAACGGTTTCTCCTCGGCAGTCATCGCTGGTTACCGCGGTGAAGTGTCTGTACCTTCGTCGATCTCTTTGTCGGGCGGCCACGCGAATGTAGGCCCATTCCAGACTCTCGCTCACGGTACACCGACTGGCGGAACGGCTAATGCTCAGGTTCATGTTGGTTTCCGTGGCGTCGTGCCGGTAGTGCCTCGCCCTGTCGCAACACTCGCCGACGTGATTCTCGCTTTGCAAGAGCAAGGCCTAGCACTCTAGGAGTCCTCATGGACGTAGTAAAGATCCCCGCCTCAGGCGAAACACCTGCCCATACCTGCATCTGCGACGGCGACAAAGTGGTAGGCCGCGTCTATGCGGACGACGCCGAGATTCATGAAGCTCAGGTAGCTGCCGTGGTCGCTTCCGGCTCAATCCCCGAAACTATTTAAGGCCAAACTTATGTCCGGCGCCTTGCAAGAACAAGGACTCGGAGCATAAGCTCCAGGGATGAACTTCAGAATCTTCCGCCTCGACGGGTCCTTCTTCGACGTCACCGACGCCGATCAGGAACAAGTAAACGACGGCATCCTTATCCTCGGCAATGTTCGAGTTCCTCTCATGCAAGTCTCCCATTGGGCGATGTTGCCAGAGGATCCTCCTTCCGAGGAGTCCAGCGGCTAGCATAGGGACATAAAGCGCGGGGCCTCGATGGCCGCACCACCCGTACTCCAAAATTTCTGTAGGAGAACACGCGGTGTCATCGTGCAACGTCACAACTAACCTGTGCGCCCCAGACGGCCAAACCGTCATCGTCGACATCGACCTTTCGACAAACACGAAAACCTATACCCTCCCGACCGGCGTCGCATGGACCGGAAACCCTCAGTCGTTAACTCACTGCACCAACGACGAATGCAACTGCACCATCGTTTCTCAGAACACCGGGAACCTGATCACCTCTGGCAGCGATGACGGCGCCTACCTGAACTGTGCCGCAGTAGCAGGCTGCGTCCCGCCGACCGTTGTCGTTTCGAACAACGCCGGGAACCTGATCACCCTCGGGACTGACGGGGCGGCCTACCTGAACTGTGCCGCGATCGAAGTGTGCGTGTCGACGCCGAACATTCCTGATCTTGTAGTCACCACAAACGGCACGCCTACCGGTGTTTCGCAATCCGGGACCTCGGACCACATCGTCAACATTCTTCTTCTGTCGGGCGCTGCCGGTAACGACCTCACTATCGGGTCGGATGGCGGCCTCTTCTACGACACATGCGACACGCTCAAGAACCTCCCGAACTCCGGGGTGGTTCCGGTTGTCGGCGAACGATTCATTGGCATCAACGCGAACGGCGATTGCGTCCGATTCCCGGTCATCGATACGTGCACCGCTATTCAGAACTTCCCGGCGTCCGGAACGAACCCTGAAGTGGGCGACCGGTTTATCGGCCTCGATTCGAACGGGAACTGTGTCCGCTTCCCGGTGCAAGATTTCTGCAATCAGTTTTTCACCGATTTCTCAGACACGCCACTCGGACCGGCATCCAATGATGTCCTCTTCGGTTTCGATATCTCGACGGGGAACTGCACCCGGTTCCGGTTCGATGACCTGTGCGACCAGATCAAGCAGATCCCGCAAGCAACACAGACCGCTGTGCCAGGTATCGGGATCGAACTCATCGGCGTCGATGTCACTACCGGCGAATGTAAACGGTACTTCCCGAACGCCGGTTCTGGCGGCACGGGCACCATCGATTTGTGTGCTGAGCTTCAGGCCCTCCCCGGGTCCACCGCTAACCCGGTTGTAGGGGATCGCCTGATCGGCGTGAATGCTGCAGGTGCCTGCGTTCGTTTCCCGGTGCAGGATTTCTGCAACAAGTTCTTCACAGAATTCGAGCAACCTGACGCCGACGAAGTTCCTCAACGGAACGACATCATCTTCGGCTTCGACGTTTCGACAACCCAATGCACCCTGTTCCGGGCGAACCCGCCGATCGTGTCGAAAACATGGAACTACCTTGGCCTCAAGAACAATCTTGATGCCCGCGTCTACGCGTACGACCCGACGATCGACTGCATCTACGGGCACGACATCCACCGCGACCATCGCGTCTACTGCATGTCGGTCATCGTGAAAGGCGACGCCCCGACCGAAGACATGTTCTTCGACCTGTACCGAGGCAACACGCTCGTGCATACCGCAACCGTGAGTGCAGGCGAATTCGATTACGCCGATCTGGTAACTGGCGGACTGGCACCAAGTGTCGGCTACGTCGACTACTGTGTCCGTCCACGCGGATTCTCTGACGGCTCAGGCGGAACGATTGTTTCCGTGACGGTCGAGTACATGCTCACTGATCGGCCCCTCTAATGACACTCGCTTCCTGCTTGCAGGCCGGGCCTCTCGCCGGGTACGAATGCGATCCGACGTTCGGCGGGTTGACGCGGCGCGAAGTTTTCAACGCGTCGCAGCTTGCTGCTGCCTTGCAGCAGTCGAATTCGTGGATCGTTCCAATGAACCAGATCACGCTTTCGAACTACCAGTCGATCATCGGTGTCGACAACGTTTTCGTTGACGACCCGAACCGGTGGATCATCCTTGATCGCACCTCGAACGGCGGGTCCTGCCTTCACTTCTGGGGTTGCACAAGCTGGGTTATCAACGGGGTCGAACTCGACGGCAACAACCTTGCGAATTGGGGGCTTGCGTTCGGTATGCGATGGACCGCAGACACGGCAGGCGGAGCGACGGCGCCAACCTGTTTCGACTTCGTCGTATGCAATATGGAAGCCCATCACGTCGCTCAAGGCGCTATCTACAAGATCGCACAAATCGACGGGCTGACCCTCGATCATTGCTGGGGTCACGACACCGGCGCCAGAAACAACCAGTTCTGCGAGATCCTGTACATCGGGCAGGGCGGCGACGACACAGCCTTCTCGAACAACATTCTGGTAACGGACTGCATCCTCGAAAAGTCTGGGACGCAAGGACCGGGTACCGGTGAAATCTTCGACGTCAAATCCGGGACTGGTAAGAAGCTGGGCACGTTGACCGACCCGAAAGCGCCCGGTAACTGGGACGTGGTCTGTCGGAGAACGATCATGCGTGACTGCCAGCTTCAGTCGCAGGCGGCGTTCGTTGCTGCCTTGCATGGTCAAGGCGTTGTAGGGCCTCGCATTCTTCTTCTCGACTCGATGATCGACAATGTTCGTCGTTGCACTTCGGCGCCCGGTACTTCGTCTGGCTGCTTCGATGGCGCTGGCGTTTGGAAGGGCGACGGCGACATGCGGATCCAAGGAACCACGATCTCGAACACCGACGACGCAGGCATCTTCGCCACGAACGTCGCCGCTGCAGGCGAGCGGCTCGACATCGTTCACTCCACCATCACCGGTAACGGGCAGGGCGGCAATGGGGAAGCTTCTCTAATGCTCGGCGAAAACATGAGCTGGCAGCCAGACGAAGCCTACTCGACGACCACAGTCGATTGCTGCGTGTTCGACGATCTCGATCTCGGCGGTAACCCTTCGGTGTCGGTCACTAGCAGCTTGGAAGGGCAAACCTCTCAGGCAGTCGACGGGAACTTGCTGCCGTTCCTCGGCGGCCCGGCTGAGGGCCTGTGCGCTCCATACACTGATGCTTGCGGCCAGACTGGCACTTTCGCTGGCGCCCGGCAACGCCAACTAGTCACAGCCCGCGAAGGGCAACTGGCAATCGTTTAGGAACCCCCATGACTGACTTCTTCGTAGCGAATTTTGGATCGAACTCTAACAACGGTTCTTCGGGCGCGCCCTGGATGACATGGCAGCACGCCATCAACCAGATCGGCGGCGCTATTCAAGGCGGCGACCGGATCCTCGGCTACCCGGGGACCTACAACACCGGCGGCGCTCACACCATCCGCATCAACAACATCGGATCGTACGTCGGCAACGAAATCATTATCGGAGCGCAGGACCCATGCAACCCGCCGACACTCACGTCGACGATCTTCAACGACGGCACAGTGTTCCTGAATGCTCGCGGGCAGGGCTGGGAAATCGCTGGGCTGATCTTCGAAGACTTGATCATCGAGTACCCGACGCAGAACGATTCCGGGTCCGGCGCTTTCTATCTGTCTGGGCAGGGACAGGGCGGCACCGGCAACTACCAGGACGGTGTTCATAACGCTGCCGGTAACGGGCCAGGGGTTCACGACATCCTGATTCGCCGCTGCACGTTCCCGACGACTACGAACAAGCAAGGCGCCGGAATTCAGTCGTTCTTCACTGGCACCGGTATTGGGGTCGTGGACTGCGACTTCCAAGGCGAGCTGGTCGGGCTGCACACCAAGGGCGGGTCTGCGATCACCCACTTCGGTTCGAAGCAGTTCGCTTCCGATGCGGCACCTTACGTGTTCCTTGCCGCAGGCAACCGGGCCAACGGCGTCCGCCAGGTCGTCATCTCTTCCGGTATCGGCCTCAACTACATCACCGACGGAAACTTCTATATCGAAGATCATCAGCTTCTTTGGTCCTTCACGAAACCGACTCTTGTTTACAACAACGTCGTGAACCAGATTGGTGGCGCGTTTATCTCGGCCGGAGTGAACGACTCGGGTACAGCTCCTGCGTCGGCTTCCATGTGGGTGTTCAACAACACGATCGACGGTGCCGGTCTGCGAGCCAACTCGGCCGGTAACGGCACAGCGAACCCGCGCGGTAACGTCATCACCGACTTCAACTCGATCCGTCGCAAGTATGTTTGCTCGAATGCCGTCAAAGGCTACATTGCCCCTCAGGGAGTTTTCGGGCAGCTGATCGAAAACTTCGGGTCGGGCGGCACTTACTATGTTGATAACAACGTCCTCGATAACGTCGTTGTCGGGTCGGGTGTCGAACTTGTTCAGAACACGAACAACGTTCTCGCAACGGTCGGCTGGAACTCGGCCGACTACTCGGCCGTCGCTGGAGGGAATCTCGATAACAATGCTGCAGCTTGTTTCGGCCAGTCTGTTCCGCCGGTCGGGTTCGGTTGCGCTGGCGCTGGCGGGTCATGCGCTGGTGGTGTCGCTGGGGCTTGCGCTAAACCTGCGACATCGAATGATATCGGCGCCGTCCAGCTGGGTGTGGCTGTTGAGTGCTCGCTTGATCCGGCGGCGATGGTCGGCGAGATGTGCGCCGGGCAGTCGTGGTCGATCGACTTCGACAACTACGGGATGGGTCCGTTCACTCGGGACTCGAACTTCTTCATCGATGGGGCGTTCGATAACGCTACCGGCGTGTGGTCTGGTTTGGATGCTGGACCGGCGGGCGGAACGAAGACGGTCACGGTCACGGACGGTTTGGGTGCTACTTGCACTATCACGTTGACTGTGGCGAACTGTACGTCGACCAGGCCTGCGCAGCTAGTGACGTGCGGCTAGTCGGCGTCGAGGTGCCGGTTGTCGACTCTCGGCGAGTAGTTGAGCGCTGTGAAGGTCTCCCACCAGCCGCGGCGCCGGTACCATTTGGCGGTGCGGCCTTGGACCGTCCAGCCTCCGCTGCTCTCGAACCGGTAGAACTTCCCGAAGAAGAAGAACTCCGGTTCGCTCGCTACTTGGAAGGTCGAACAGATATCTTCGATCCGTTCGGTGTACCATTCGGTTAGTTCTGGGTGGGTCTTGCTCATGATTCGTTCTCCGTGGTGTTGGTGGGTTCTCTGTCTGACCAGATCTCTTCGCGGTAGTCGCCGATGTCTCCGGCGTTCACGTAGATGTCGTGGTCTTCTAGCTCCATGACTAGTTGGTCGCGGTTGGTGTCGATGTGCCATCCCTCGCTGATCAGGATGTTGGTCGCTACTTCGATTTCGAACTTGTTCATGACACCCACTCGGAGTCTGCAGCGAACCAGCCGGTGATGTCGTTGCCGACGATGTCCGGCTCGGTTGGCGATCCGTAGGCGCCGGTTGGGAAATCCCAGTAGCCTTCGGCTTCTTCGAGCGGCATGCTCAGGTCACGACGATTGGTGGAGATCTCTACGGTGATGACTGAGTAGAAGTCGCCTGCGTCGCAGTCTTGGTTGTCGATGTCGAAGCAGACTTCGATGTTGGTGATGGTTTCCGTTGCGTTCATATATATATTATCGCCCGGTTTGGGCAGATACTAAATAGGTCGAACGGCCCTAATCTGTTGGATCGCCACCCTCCGGCCCAAGCTTGTACTCGACAAGCGAGCGACGGGGATCCCCCGGGATCGAAGACTCTGACGTCTTCCCAGTCGGCACAATGAACCCATCACTCAACGCCGCCTTCAACGTGGTCGACATGGCGAGGAGACCCTCACGAGTCAACTCCACTTCATACTGGCCCATGTATTCCCACAGATGCGCTTCGTTGAAAGGCGCTCCCCCGTAACTACGGGCGGTCTCAACGATCGCTTTCTTGCACATCGGTGGCGTGGCAGACATGTCCTGCATCTTAGCCGGTTTGCCATCCGCACCACAAACCGTGGGATCGGGTAGAGTCAGATCAAAGAACAGGGCACACCACCGGCGATTCTGTCGGCCCTTCAGACTCACTCCAACTCTGAAGAGGTATGACCCTATGGGTACATTCTGTTGCCCGAAGAGCATCAAGGCTTGCCGGATCCGCGTCACCCGAAACGACGAATGCGGCGCTGCTCTCGTTCACTCGCAAAACCCGAACTCGCGAATCACCACCAAAGGGTTCGTTTCATTGACCATGTCGCCCGACACGGAAGACGGCGAAGAGATTCTGGTCAAGGACGGCTGCGGCGATATCTGCATCCACGACATCGACTGCTCCCGAATCAAGGGCTTCGAACTGACCCTCATGCTCTGCGGCATCCCTGTCCCCATGATCGGCCTGCTCCTCAACTCGCAGATGTTCCTCGATGGAACTGTTCCCCGAGGCTTCATGATGCCGGACGTCAACGATGTCGACTGCGACGGTTCCCGCCAGGTCGAGATCTGGGCGAAGAACGCCGAGAAGGGCAAATGCGCGACTGATGAAGCATGGCCGTGGTTCCAGTGGTTGATCCCCAAGTCGATCAACTGGGTTCTCTCCGGCGACATCGGGTTCGCTAACGACAACGCTGTCGAGCTTGAACTCGAAGGCTACGCCGAGTCCAACCCGAACTGGACGCCTTCGGTTCCGGGAGAATGGATTCTCCCAGATGACCAAGCTGTCGTTCAGAACGGCGGACCTGTCGGCGGAATTTGCACCAACACTCTGCCTGACTCAATCGACTGCGATTACGACCCTGTATAGCTAGCTGGAGGGCCACATGGGATACCGGTTCATTGATTCCGGGACGGGGCCAACTCGCGCTCAAAGGGAAGTAAAGATCGCTGCGCTTCAGCGGGACCCTGATCCTGATGAGGTTTGCGAGGAGCCTGAAGAACCGGTCGGCCGCGACTCGGTTCTAAATATTCGCGCCTGCAAAGGCTGGGCGTCAGATTGGCTGGACGGTTACGCTCAGACGGTCGAAGAGGAAGATGACTTCGCTGAGGTGGCGGATAACATCCTCGATGAGTACGGTCATCCGTACATTTTGGACACTTACAACCCAGCCGTGGGCGGTAAGTGTTGCCCGGCGCCGAAGTGCAAGACGATCTTTCATGATGCTGTCACTGAGCCTTGGATGACACCGGACGAGCTGTTCGAATGTTGTTCGACTGATATTACGTGGGAGCAGGCTGAGCGTGCGATCCAGTACGCTTCGGACCTGCTGTACATGGCTACCGGTCGACAGTTCCGCGGCATCCGTAAAGAGCTGTTCCGGCCGGGCTGCAACGAGGCTTGCGACGTGGGTTGCTCGTGCTGCGATTACCCGAAGCTTCGGCTTCCGGGTCCGATCGCTGGCGTGTGCGGCATTTACGTGGATGGCATCGCGCTTCCTCTTGATTCTTTCCGGGTGTCGAATGACCGGAACTATCTGGTTCGGGTCGACGGCTTGGGCTGGCCGCAAGGAAATGATCTGGCCCGTGATGCTCGGGAACTGATCGTTACTCGACGGGTGATCCATGCGCCGAAGCCTCCGAAGGCAGAGAGGCTCTCCTGTCGTACGGGTGAGACGCAGACGCGCCGTCTTGCCCCTGATTGCCCCGAGTGGGTCGAACCGTTCCTGAAGGTCATCGGGTACACGCCGGACGACCACGTAGCCCCTGAGGCTCTGTCTGTGGGACTGTGCTCGCAGTGGGCGGCAGATTATATTGCGGCTCATCCTGAGTTGCTCGATGAGGCTGAGGTTATTCGGCCGTGGGTGCAGGATTGGCTCGACGCTAACAACCTCAAAGTGAAGTACGGAAAGTGCACGAAATGCTGCGATAAGTACGGGAGACGCTGCGCGCCGAGCGGAGCGACCTTCGTCTGCTCCTGCGACGACACATGCTTCACACCCTGCGCAGGCGCCCCCGGCAACAATAATCACTGCTGCTCCCGAGAAGGATGCAACGGGCCATTCCCGGCCAACCACTGTCAGACAAGCTGCGGCTGCTCCAAACACGTCGTCAAACGCCACACCGAAGTCGCCTACGCAGCAGATTCCTGCGACGGCGAACTCCTCCAAATCCCCGACCCGCACTCCAAGCCCACCCCAGATTGGGCCGCCGAGATCCTCGAAGCCCGAGGGATCACCCCAGAATTGGGAGGCACACCAAATCTAGTAACCCTCCCAACGTTCGCTCGACGCCAAAACATCGGCGGACCGCGGCTCGACTGGTGGGTGCAAGACTGGGCCAACCGCAACGGCTACAAAGACGTCACCTTCGGGCACTGCCCCGAATGTCTCGACGACGACGGCGACGACTGCAATGGCGCCGGAGCCTCCTACATCTGCTGCCCCCACGAATGTGAACCAGCGAAGGTGAAACCATGCAAGGGCACCACCTCGAACGCTAATCACTGCTGCCACCGACAAGGGTGCTGGACGGCGGGACCAAAGCCATCAAACCACTGCCAAGAGGGACGCTGCTCTTGCCGCGCTCACTCCCATTGTGGCGGCCGGTCCCGTCTCCAGTTCTCCTGCGACGACGGAACCGGCATCAAGTACACACCGTACGGCGACGACAACACGCCGCTGCTTCAGATCGATGACCCGGCAGCCGAACCCAAAGAGGTAACCGGATGGGCCGCCGAGTACCTGCAAGACAACCGGATCAAACTCGACCCCGTCTCAACGACATCGCGGATCACGCTCCCGACCTACGCTTCAGGCAACAACGGCCTGTGGGGATGGGTTGACGACTACCTCAACACGAACCGGGGCTGCAAGCGGCTAGTCATCGGCTACTGCCAGGAATGCGCAGACGCCGAATGCAACGAGGCCGGAGCGACCGTACTCGTCTGCAACCACCATCACCGCCCGGCGCCATGCCGGGGCCTCTCCTCGAAGCCGAAGCATTGCTGCTTCCGCGATTCCCCGAACGATTGCTGCCGCTCGGCAGACGAAGCGCACCAGCCGCGCCCGGCGAACCACTGCCAGCATGGCGGCTGCGGCTGCACTATCGCCACGAACCCGATCTGCCCGCCGCGACCGGCTGTTCTGTCCTCCGCTGAGGATCAAGGATTCGGGCTTCTAGAGATCGCTGATCCGGCTACGGAACCGTGCCTTGAGGGATGGGCGTCCGAGTATCTCGAAGAAGCTGGTATCCAAGTAGATAACAATTCTGGACCGAACATCGTTCTACCTACCTTCGCTAGCTCGCATAACCTCCCGAGCTGGGCGCAGGACTGGGTCGACATGACCGGCGAATGCGTCAACTATGGGGAGTGCCCGGTTTGCACCGACGAGAACGGCCTCGAATGCGACCCCGTGACAGGCGCAGTGTATGTGTGCGACTGCCCACTGCCGGACCCGGAACCAGAGGATCCATGCGACATCCCCGAGGGCTGCGTAGCCATCGTCCGCACAGTCAACGGGAAACGGCGCCGATACATCTCTCAGAAGACCCACAGGCATTGCTGCTCGCAGCTTGGCAACGAATGCTGCAACAGGGATAACCCGGGGCCGTACCATATCAACTGCTGCCAGTCAGGCCACTCGGCGTGTGCCCCGGACCCGCAGGATCCTGATTGTGAATGGCCGCCTACCTGCACCGTAACGTTCGTGTGCGAAGCGACCTGCGAAGAACTCACCACCCGTGGAACCCGATTCCCCGGTGGGGCCTGCGCTACGCGGCCGGAGCCGTGCGACACATGGGAACCATGGATGTACGACTACTTCGGCTATCCGCAACCGTCGACCGGTATCACCGTGATCAAGGACGTCCCGAAGAAGCCGGAAGCAAAACACTCGTGGCCGGATTGGCTGAAAGAATACTTCGGCTACGACACCAATACTCGGCCGATGCCCGAACCGTGCGACACGTTCCCGTCTTGGGTCAACCAGTTCCTTAGCCCGGAAGATGACAAGCCTGTAGTTTGCGACGACTGGGTCGCCGAGTACCTGCTTGCTGGTGACGCTTGCGGCCGCCAGTTCGATGTGGTCGCCCGCGAGGAACCTGAGATCTACGAACCGGTGTACGTCACCCGCGTGATTCGCGACACCGTGCCCGACGAGAAAACTGCCAGCGAGCTTGCTGCCCAAGAAGCAGAACTGAAGCGCTGGGCTTCGTTGCCTTGCCCGGCATGGGAGATCGAGTACCTACGCGGATGCCTTCCCCCCGGCGGAGGTGTCCCGATCCAGAAGCTGGCTTGCGCTATCGCCATGGGCCTGTGCGGCGAATCAGGTTCTTGCACCATCCCGTTCGGTGTCACCGAGCTGCAGCGAGAAGGCGTCGAACTTGACATGCGGCAAGCGTGGGCATCTGTCCAAGCTGGCGGCACCGGGCTGTACGAGGTCGACATGTGGGTGAAGAAAGTCAACCCCATGGGACTCACGCAACGGGTCACCGTCCACCGAGCTGATCAGTATCCACGCCCCCGCAACCAGACCCTCCATAGAATCTGCTGATGGCTACTCAAACTATCGGCGACGAAAGAGCATTCGAAGACTTCGCTGCGGGCGTCCTCAAAGCGATCTGCGATTGCCTTGAGAACAACACGAGACTCGGCGCGCCCGACTCGGTGTTCCCGTACCACACGACCCCTCCTGCGGACTGCTGCGACTTCCTCGCAGTCTCGATTGAGGGCTTGTTCCCGTACGCGATCGGAAAGTTTCCTGAGGTTCTCAACGAGATCGAATCATGCGAAGACATCGGGATGGGGGTCGACTGGGCCATTCATCTTCTTCGGCCTTGCTGGCCTATGGCTAAAGCCCATCCGACGACCCCGTTCCCGTCGATGAAGGAATCCGCCGAGGCGGCGACTCTCATGTACGAGGATGCTCGGGTGATGACCTGCTGCCTTCTCGATCATTTCGAGTATCTCGAAGAAGCTCATGGTGTTTGCAACGCTATCGTCCCGGGCCTCATGCGGCCGTACCCGCCTGATGGTGGGTGCGCTGGTTGGCGTTGGGATATCAAGGTCGAATTCGACAGAGGATGTTACGAGTAATGCTTGTACGTACAATTCATTTCACGCCTGCCCCAAACTTGCAGGCGCAGCTCGGCGGCGCGATCAGCCCCGGTATGGCCGCTAAAGCGAACCGGGCGCAGCAGATCGCTAAATCGCGCGCTCCTCGCGACACCGGCAAGCTTGCCGCGTCCATCGAAGGGCGGCTGATTAATTCGCCCAAGCCGGGAACCATTTCGCTCGAAGCGAAGATTAATTACGCCAAGTATGTGATCCACGGAACGGACGCCCATCCGATCGGGCCGGGATCGAAGACTCTGAAATTTCCGGGATCCGGTGGAGGTCCCGTATTCCGGAGTAAGGTGAGCCACCCCGGATCGAAAAAGAATGATTTCCTTTCTGACGCGATCCGCGAAGTTTTCGACTAGAAGGACACCACGAAAATGCCAAAGCAAATCAATCTCGATGCCATCCGCGGCGAAGGCATCGAAGCAGAGTTTCTACTCGGCGGCGTCACCTACAAGTGTGTGCCTGAGATGTCGGCCATGGTCATGATGGACGTGACTGTCGCTATGTCTGGTATGACCGAAGAGACCCTCGCTTCCGGCGAGAAAGAATTCGGGGAAGTACAGATCACTGCGATGAAGGACTACATGCGTACTGTTGTCGTGCCGGAACAGCGCGAACAGTTCGATGCAGTGATCGCCGGGAAGACCGATGTGATCGTCACGATGCAGCAGCTGAATGCCCTGCTTGAGTGGGCCATGGAGGTCTACTCGGGCGCCCCTTTGGACGAACCTTCCGACTCCTCCAACTCGGAATCGCCTTCGCCGACCAACTTCACGGAGACATCATCGCAGCCGGTTCGCCCTCCGGCATTCGGGGCCTTCTCGTAGCCGACTTCCTCTGTTACGTCTATGCCGTGTTCGTGAAGAACATGGACGAGAAAGAGCGCAAGAAGTTCGATGCTCAGATCGCTGCTGACGTCGACAACATCAACGGGTGGAGGCTCGAAGACTTCGGAGATGATCTTGAAGTCGGCGATGTGCCTGATTGGTTCTACGACGATGACAGCGAGACGATCAACCTAAAGAACGCACAGCTCGCATAGAATGACCCGAGAAGTCTAGGCTAGCTATCGCCGAAAGGAAGCCTGCCAATGCCGTCCGTCATCGGTACAGCTTTCGTCAAAGTAATCCCAGACACCACCGGCTTCGCAGCGGCCACAGCTGCCGGAGTGAACGGCGCAGCAGGTAGCGTAGCAGGCGCAGCCACCAAGCTCGGCAAGGCTATGACTCTCGGGGTCACCGCTCCGGTCATCGGTATCGGAGTCGCTGCCGTCAACACGTTCCGGGACTTTGAGAATGGCATGCTCGGCGTTGAAGCAGTCACTGGAGCTACCGGCGACACTCTTCTTTCGCTGCGCGACAAGGCTAAAGAGCTGGGATCGTCGACACAGTTCTCTGCCGGTGAAGCAGCTGGAGCTATGGAGTTCCTTGGTATGGCTGGCTTTGACGCCAACCAGATCCTCGAAGCTACCCCCGGTATTCTCGACCTTGCTGCGGCTGGCGGCCTTTCGTTGGCTGCAGCGGCCGATGGAGCGTCGAACGTCCTCCAAGGCTTCGGCAAAGAGGCATCAGAAATCAACAAGATTAACGACGAGCTGGCCTTTACCGCTGCGAACTCTAACACTTCGGTGCAGCAGCTTATCGACGCCATGTCGTTCGCGGCGCCCGTTGCTAATGGTCTCGGTGTTTCTTCCGCGGAGGCGGCCGCACATATCGGTATTCTGTCGGATGCTGGTATCCAGGGTGGACGGGCGGGTACCTCGATGGCCCGCATCTACGCTGATTTGGCTAACGCGACTGGGCCTGCTGCGGCGAAGATGGCTGAGCTGGGGATCTCGACTATCGACTCTGCTGGGCAGCTGCTTGACTTCGATAAGATCGTCGCCCAGTTTGGCAACTCAACAGCGGACGCCTCCGACATCATGCAGATCTTCGGTAAGCGTGGTGGCCCCGCCATGCTCGCTATTCTTGAACGAGGCTCTCAGGACGCGTTCGAGTTCGCTGAAGCGATCGATCAAGCCGAAGGTGCCGCGAAGGATATGGCGGAGACCCGAATGTCGGGCCTTGAAGGAGCGATCCTGAAACTCAAGTCGGCTTGGGAAGGGTTTCTTCTCGCTGTCGCAGAGTCGGGACTGATTGATATTGTCGCGAAGGTAGCTACTTCGTTCACGAAAGTTTTCGCTTCGCTGGCGAACATGAACCCGGCCATCTTCAAATCGATCGCCGCGGCCTTGATGCTCGCTGCTGCGGTTGGGCCTCTCATCATGATCTTCGGTAAGCTCATGAACCCAATCGTGTTGGTCGGCGCCGTGATCGGCGGGCTTATCGCTTGGTTCACGAAACTCATTGGCGCCAACGCTTTCTTGCGGGCCGGAGTCATCGACGCGTGGATGTCGCTCACGGCAATGATCGGCCACTCGGTAACCCGAATCAAGCTGGCCCTCAAGGCTGCTCTTGGTGGAGGTGAAGAGTTCGGTGAAGGTTTCGGAACCCAACTTGTTGCTAAAGCAATCGTTTTCACTAACTGGATCACGAACGTAGCCATCCCTGCCTTCACTCGTTTCGCTGTAGAGTGGATCCCTAAGCTAGTAAAAGCAGGCCGTCAAGTCGGCACCTGGATCTCAGAGTTCGCCGGATGGGTGCAAGGCGAAGCGATCCCGGCCGTTCAGGACTTCGCGAAGTGGCTCGGCCCAAAGCTCGCCGCTGTCGGCAAATTTGTAGGCCGCACCGTCCAGATGATTGTCGGGTTCTTCCAATCCGGGTTCGGTAAGACGCTTCTCAAGATCGTCGGCGTGTTCGCCGCGGTCTGGGGTGCGCTCTCGCTACTTGGAACAGCATTCCTATACATCGCTCCGATCGTCGGTTCTGTGATCGGGTTCTTCTCCGGTCTATGGGCAGTGATCGGTTCCATCATTGGCGTGTTCTCCAGTCTCTTCAGTCTCATTGGAACTCTCTGGGCTTTGTTCTTGGCTTCGCCGATTCTTGTGCTCATCACTGCGATCGTCGCGCTGGGCGCAGCGATCTATCTGCTGTGGACCCGGTCCGAGACTTTCCGGAACATCATCTTCGGTATCTGGGATGCCATCAAATCGTTTGGGCTGTGGATTGCCGGGCTTGCGGTGTCGTTCGGTGTCTGGGTCGCGTCGATGGCCGTTCACATCTGGAACTTCATCAAAGCTGTAGGCCAGTTCTTTGTGACCTTGTGGGGCTACATCGTCGGATTCAAGAACACTGTGGTTGCGGTCTTCTGGGCTATCTGGAACGGTATCGGTGCTGCGCTCATGGCGACGTGGAACTTCATCAAAGTTGTATGGAACTTCATCGTGGCTACTGTGGTCGGCGCTGCCATGTGGATCAAGAACGCTGTAGTCGCTGCGTTCAATTTTCTGGTAGTGGCTGCGCTGGCTATTTTCAACATTCTCAAGGCTGGCGCGATCCTTATCTGGACTTCGTTCTGGACTGGTGTCACACTCATTGTGAACCTCATCAAGCACGTCGTCGTCACGACGTTCCGCGGCCTGAAGATCATCGCGCTCGCGATCTTCAGGAGCTTGAAGGCTGTGGCGATGGTCATCTGGAACGGCATCAAGACCTCGATCATCACTCCTGCCCGACAGGCCAAGAACAAAGCGCTCGAAATCTTCAGGTCGGCCAAAACGAAAGCCATCGAAATTTTCAACAAACTCAAGGACAAAGCCACCGAAATTTGGGATGGCATCTCGGACGCTATCAGTAACGCTGTCGACCGTGTCATCGGTTTCGTCAACAGTATTCTCGGGCCGATTGAGTCTGTTATCGGCAAGTTCACCGACTTCAAGAACGCTGTCTCGAACTTCGATATCGGGTCGATCGGCGGGCTACTTGGCGGTATTCCCGGGTTCGCTAAGGGCGGCCTCGTGACAAGCCCCACAATTGGTATGGTCGGCGAAGCCGGACCTGAGCTTATCTTGCCTCTTTCTGACAAAGCCCGGATGCGGGAGCTGCTCACTAAAGCGCAGCCGTTCGGCACCGGGTTCGCTCTTGACCAAGCGCCTCGCGGCACAGGCGGGCAGGCTGCCTCAATTGGCGGATCGACATTTAACTTCAATGGCGTTGACCTCTCAGAGGCCATGTTCCAAGCCGCTCGCCGAGAAGAAGAACAGCTGGCAGGGATTCGATAATGCTACACTCATGGGCCATCTATAACGGCGTCGAACTCGCCAATAACAAACGCGTCATGTCGTATCTGCGGAACGGCTACGGCCCGTCTTCCATGCAGGTCTTCCCGGACTGCGCGTGCCAACACACAGACCTGCTCGGTCCTGAAGAATACCAGGGGCCTTATGAGCACCCGGTTACAGACTCGGCGCCATGGTGGTGCCCGAACGATCCGCTCTCCGACGAGTTCGCCGGGTTCTACCTTGAGAAGGTAACCGGGTTCAATTCGACGTTCTCCGATCGGGCTATCGCTCAGAACGTTGGGCAAGGCGGTTCGCTCGGGCCGGTCCGCTACGGGCCGCGCCGCCTCAAGTTCACCGGCTGGCTTTACGGCCGCACCTGCGCTGGCGTGGAGTTTGGTCTCGACTGGCTCGACTCTGTCGTGTCCGGAAAGGTTTGCAACCTTGGGGCGTTGGATGTGTGCGGCCTCGGCGATCTGACCATGGCCGCGTACTGCATCGATAACGATCCGGATTTCTGTTCGAGCGTCGACGAAGCGGAACTGGTCGCTCTCGCAGCAGCGAACGGCGACCCGACGGCAGCGTACAAGGTCGGCGACGAGATCGCGATCCAAGGCGGAGCTAAGTGGCGTGGCGTCGCCCGGACGATGTGTTCAGTTGGGCAGACCCAAGGGATCAAAGTCATTCAGAAACGGGGCAGCTGCTGCCAGTCGTGCGGCTGCACCCAGTACAGAGTCGAGTTCGAGCTGACTTCGGAACAGCCGTTCATGTACGAACCCCCAACATGGTGCTGGGGTAGAGACGACGGACTGCGGTTTGGGCAGACCGTGTATCCGATCGAGTTCTTCTGCTGCTCGCGTCAACGGACACGCCTGTCTCGGCTCACGTCAACGCAGCTCGCTAACCTGATCGTCCCGCCAGGGCCGCTCCCGGTGGACTCCCCCCGGATTGCTCTGTGCCTGTCCAACTATCTGCCGGACTGCGGCTACATCGACCCGCCAGAACCGCGCCCTCAGGGCGACAGGTGCTTCTGCGAACCTTGGGGCACACGTCGGCGCTGCTGCACCATGGTGAACGAGTCGAAGGTCTCTGAAGAGGCGGTCGTCTTCAAGCTGATCAACCCCTCAGATTTCCCGGCGAAGAACATTCGGATCTCGATCTACGAATGGGATGGCTTCAACTGGGATCTCAACGGCGGGTGGGAAGACCTGCCTGACACGTGGGAGCCGCCTGATTGCCCGGGCTGCCCGGAAGAAGGCGTCGATATCGACGGCAACACCTACCAGGCTCTCACCACAGCATGGGAATGCTGCTCCCGCGTCGCGACCTACGAGATCACCGAAGTGCCTCCGCTCTCAACGCTGGAAATCAACGGGGCTTGTCGGAGAATTTCGCTCGATTACTTCGGTCTTGAACCCCGCCCTGGCGGGCGGTATGTGTCGGGCGACCAAGGAACCCCTTTCAAGTGGTTCGATCTGAAGCCTTGTTCCCGGATCTGCATCGTCGCTTACGCCGATTGCGACAGCACCCCTAACCAGCTGAGGTTCGCTGCCGGATCTCAGATCAAGCACAACGTTAGCTGCTAGATGTTTACGCTCGGCGCTGCTGAAGATGTTCAAGTAACCCTGTACACGAGAGGCTGCAAGGAAGTCCTCGGCCAGTATGACGCGCCTGTCGGCGACGTTTCGTGGAACCGGAAGCTCGACGCTACGTCGGAAGCATCCGCAAAGTTCCTGCTCGGCGGCATGTCGGACGGTGAGCTGTGCTGCGAAGACTTCGGGCAGATCTGGCCGTGGGCAGTTGAGATGTCGATCTCGTGGAACTGTGAAGTGATCTGGCTTGGGCCGATCACCGAGGTGATTTATAGCCCGCAGTATTTGGAGATCAAGGCGGCCGACTGGTCGGCTTTGTTCGATCGGCGGATTATCGATGTCGACTCGAACCATTTGCAGGCGCCGGTGACTGAGATCTGGCAGGACTATTTCGATATCGGCATGAAGAAAGAGAACTCGGCGGGCATCTACCTTGAGATGGAAGATTGCGGCACCCGCATGACTCGCAATGTTCTTGCTGAGGATAAGTCGACGGTCGCTGATTGTCTCCGGGAACTCGCGACAGGATCGATTGATTGGTACATGCATGGCCGGATGATGGTTATCACTTGCCCGGAGAACGATCACGAGAAAGGCATCATCGCTTTGAACGGGTCGGACTTCATTACTCCGCCGACTGTCCGGATCCGAGGCAACGATCAGGCAACATGCGTTTATGTGAAGGGCGGAACCCCACAGGAAGAAGGAACTTTCGGCGTGGATGACGGTGTAGCTACCGGGTTCACTGTGATCCCGAATGGCGGCGCCACCTTGTTCAGCCCTCCCGCGGACGGCGAAGAAGAAGATCCGGACGCAACGGTAGTCGAAGAAGAAGAGCAGTCCACTGGGCAGGTCTTCCAAGTTCCCGGGAACACGATCACGACCGACAACTTCGAAGACCAAGTCCCGATCTGCGGGAAAGCCTGCTGCGAAGACTGGACGGAATTCGCCGGTCTTCTAGAAAGGGTGTTCGACGAGCAGAATATTATCAATCAGGTCGACGCAGAAGACGAAGCTGAGGCTCGGCTTGCCGAGCTGAAACGGCCGGTGTTCCTCGAACTAGATGGGCAATTGAAGCCGTGCGCTCCTGTGACTTGGGATGAGCTACGCCCAGGTACGCTGATCAGCTTGTCCTCAACAGCTACGTGCTTTGAACTGTCGGACATCTATCGACTTCAAGAGGTGAAGGGCGATTCGTCGGGGAACGTTCAGGTTATGCTGCAGCCGCTTGGCGCTTCTTCGCTAAGGTAGGTTTATGCCTGATCGAACTACTGACCGGAGTTTCGCTGAGCGGATCGAACGGATTGAACGCGAGATGCGTGCTTTGCGGAAGCAGGTTGGGCAGTTGCCGTCGTCTTCGTGGAAATTCACGGAGCGGGATGGGTCTCTGGTTGTGAGGCATGTGCCGTCGGGTTCGGTTACGCGTATCGCTACACCTGAAGAATAAGCCCAGTAGACTATGCTTCGATTCTTAGAAACGGAGCCACAGTTTTATGGCTGAAGTCCCATGCCTAGCGCCACCCGACTCAGACTGCATTCAGCTCTTCGCCGACAACGACGGCCTCAACGTTGAACTGATCCTCGATAGACCACAGACGCGATACAACGGCCTCACCCTCACCGAAGCACTCGCACTCGAATTCGACTGCGCAGGCGGCAACCCTCGATCTGGCCTACAGTGCGGACCGGAAGGACTCTGGGCTTTCCCCCCCGACCGGACATGGTGCATCGGCCAGAACGGCGGCGGGGTCAACGGAGCCTTCATCCCTATCCCCGCTTCAGGCTCAGGCAACACCGGCAACACCGTTCAGTCTTGCTTCCAGAACCCATCCTGTCTTCCCGTTCACCACATGATCCAGTACTCGATGGGACCCATCTCGATCGCAGCAGATGACGGCGACCATATCCAGGTCGGCTTCGATTACCTGATCACCACACCGGCAGGAGCGTCGCTTTCAGGTCGCCCCTATGTCGAGTTCAAGTCGGGCGCCGACGACCAGTGCATCACGTTCCCGCCGTCCACGTTCATCGCCTGCGATGTCGGTGGGGCTTTGAAGAACAGCGATATCCTCTGCGTGCAAGCTACTCTCTGGTACAACGTGGTCTCAGGAAGCCCGCAAGCAACAGCGCAGCTCGGCGGCGTGAACACGTCGATTTGGGCGCAGACCTCATCGTTCCTGTAGGAGAAACCCGATGCTCGAAGAACAATTCCCGCCGAACACAAAGATCCGGTACTGGTTCTCCGCAGATGGACGCGTGCAGCGGGAGGTGACTATCCCGCAGATGGAAGAAGGCGTTCTGATTGGCGTGCTCACTAACCAGCCGAAACCCACTAACGCTCTCCTCGCTGGCGAGTCGGATTACCGTGCGCAGGTAGCGGCCGACCTGAAAGCATCGGATGAAGCGCAGGCCAGCTTCGAAGCGTTCGTCGCTGGGCAGGCTGAACGCAAGAAGGCGAAACAGGAAGCGATCACGGGTGAGCTGAAGAAGCTCGGCATCTCGGATGAGGTTGCCGCCATGATTGCTGGTGGGTCTAATGCCGCTACCGGTAACAAGTAGCAAGGTAAACGTCTCAGGCTTCGAGCCTGTCTTTGAGGATCGTCTGCATTGCTTCTTCGAAGACCCGAGAATTACCGGCAAGGCCGCGATCCTTTCCGGTTGCCGATCCACCGCTCGGCAACGGCAATTGTACGACGGCTGGGTTCGGCGGCTACCCGGCTTCAATCTGGCCGCCAACCCCGACCGCATCTTTGGGGGAGGCAAGTGGCGCGGTTCATGGCACATGCAGCAACCTGATGGGTTCTGCTACGCGGTTGATCTCCGCCGAAAGAAAAACTTGCTGCTCCAGTGGAAGATCAGCTGGGAGGAGCTGACCTCGGTCGCTAGCGAGTACGGACTGCGAGCGACAGTCCCAGGCGAGGCATGGCATTTCCAGCATCGGAATTCGTCGTCGATCTTTCCATCACGGAAAGTGCCCGAGGATGGGGTCCGTCCTTGGCCTCGCCGCCCTCCGGGACGTCCGCTTCTCAAGAAGCGACTGTCTGTCACAAACCGCAGAAACAGTGTCGACCATGTGAAGTGGCTTCAATCTCAAATTCTTTTCCTTCGTGCCGACGGCGTTTTCGGCAAGCGCTCTCAACGAAAAGTCATGGACCTGCAATCCATCTGGGGTCTGACTCCTGACGGGATTGTCGGCCCGGCGACATGGGATCTACTAGACTCCCTGGGGAAACCACGTCGGCCCAAGGGTTAGTTCACTGTGAGTAAGATTAGCGCTAAAAGCTCTGAGCGGGTCACCGACACTGGCATCGAGACGACCACTTACTGGCGAGTAGATCTCGATGGGGCGACCCTCGCTGACGTCCTCGCAGCGGTCGAGTATCTGGAATCCCGTGGTGTTCCCATGAACACGCCGATGAATTGGCGACGGAAGTACTTCAATGTGCACTCGCGGACCGTCGAAACCCCTCTGAAAAAACTCCCGAAAGCGTTCGCCTAAGTTGTCTGCCGAAGAGATCATCCGATTGGCGGCCGTCCTCGCGGCCGTCGTTACTATCGCTGGCTGCGTCTACAAGATCGGCATGTTTTTGCGGAAGCTTGCAAGGTTCGTGAACCGGACCGACGAAGCGATCCCGCGCCTGCTCGACGTCGCCGATAACTGGTCATACAACGGCGGCTACACTCTCCGTGATAAGTTGGAACGAACCGAGTCGAACGTCGCTGCTATTGGCGCCCACCTCGGACTCGATATTGAACCAGTGAAGAAACCGGATCCCGACACGCCATGAACAAGCTAGGCCTCAAAGCGAGATGGCTCACCACGATCGCCATGGCCTTCGTTGATCTGCTTCACGTGTTCGAAGTCCTAAGCTGGACGGCCGTTCAGTTGGCCGCCGTTAACGCTTTCCTTCTCCTGCTGGTGGGTGGCGACGCCGGTCGCGAGGATTACAACGATTGGAACGCTCGCCGGTTCGGCGACGATTACGGAGAATAGATCATGCCTAAGATGCGAATCCTTGCCGGGTTCAACGGATGGACCCAGTACAACTCGATCGTCGATGTCGATGAATCGAACCCAGACGACATGAGAATCGCGAACGACGGTGTCGAAGCCGGATGGTCCGAGTGGGTTGAAGCTCCGCCGAAGAAGTCGTCGGGTCGAGTAAAGAACGATCCGCCTCCCCCACCGGATCCAACAGGCGATGCGCCTGATGAGCAAACGGATCCGGCAGAAGAAACGGAAACTGCGGCGAAGCCTAAAGCTCCGCCAAAGCGCCCGAAGAAAGACTAGCTCTCCGGTTTCTTGAACGTCCGCCACGTCATCTTCTCGATGTCGGGCAGGTCTTTTTCGGCGACGATAACGCGCCCCGAGCAGCGGAATTCGCCGTCGCTGGTTTTGCCTTCGCTGATCAGTTGCGAAATTTTGTAGTCGCCTGATCGAGTGAGGGGCACTTTCGCTCCTCCGGCGTCGGTGGTGCAGCCTGCCCACACGTACGATGACACGTCTTCGTAGTGGGAGAACACGGACCGGCAGTTCTGGTAGGTCTCCAGTTTGCCTTCGAAGTTGATGCGGACGCTGGTTGTGCAGTTCCGCTTGTAGCGTGCTTCGGGTCTGGTCCCTTTGGACACGACGAGAACGTGGTCGGGGTTGGTGGGGCCTTGCACTGCTTTAATGAACGCGACGCAGCCGAACCCGAGCAGTCCGAGTAGTAGTGTGATGCCGACCATGGCGGCGGCCCATGTCGAGTAGTGCTTGAGGGTCGAGATCTGATCGGCCCGTTTGGCTTCTTTGCGGCGCTGTTCGTGTTCGAGTATGTCTTCTTTGGTTAGGTCGACGTCGCCGCCCTCTCCTCTGCCGAAGAATTGTTTTTGGTCTGCGCTCATGGTTGTTGTATCGGTGCCCCTTTGGCTGGACTTTAGATTCTATTCCCAGAATTTGTAGTAAAGTATCGGGTGGTATGTGCCGATAGGACTACATGAACGTAAACGCAACCTTCTACAAACGAATCGGGAAACGGCTACTCGACCTAACCATAGCGATCCCACTGGCGGCACTCACCCTGCCAGTCCTCATCTTCGCTACCATCGCTGTACTCGTGACACTCGGCCGTCCCGTCATGTACCTGCAAACCAGAGTCGGCGAGTTCGGCGAAGCTTTCACCATCTTCAAAGTTCGCACGATGAACGAGCACGGCGAGACGGTACCAGTCACCCGCCTGCTTCGCAAGATGAGCATCGATGAGTTCACGCAGCTTTGGAACGTCATCCTCGGCGATATGTCGCTGGTCGGGCCACGGCCCGAGGTGTGGGAGAAAGCCGAAGATCACGGCCTGATTTCCCACCCCCGCAACTGGGTGCAGCCCGGCATGACCGGGGCATGGCAGATCACTCCGGCCCGCAATGGTGAGATCCGTGACGGCGTCGAGTACGATCTCGGCTACATCGAGTCGGTGTCTTTGTGGACGGATCTTCGGATTCTGGCGGCGACTCCAGCGGCGATGCTTCGAGGAGAGACAGACTGATGCCTAAAAGTGAAGACATGAGCGGAGAGATGGCGGCCTTGCGGGCGTCGCTCGCACCGCGCGAGTTCGAACTCGCGAATGGGTCTCTCTCTGTGGATCGATTTTCTGTCGACATCGCACTCAAGTCGTCGGTCGTGGTGACCGTGCCGGTCCGGGCGATCACTTCACTGAAGCTGAATATTGGCGCCGAGTCGGTGCTTCTGACTGTGGCGGGCGATGAGCACCTACTGATGTGCCGGGATGCCATGGGGTTGTTCGCTGCGATCCAGCTGCAGATGCGGCAGCGGTTTACTTATGGGTAGGCCGTTCGGATCATTCCGGAAATTTGTTTGTGTTGGGCCTCAAGTTTCGGCGAATCCTGTCGATAATATATATATGAACGCAACGCACACCAACCTCGACACCGCAATCCTCGCAGTACTTGACGCCGACACTGGCGCCGACGTAGCACTCGCCGATGACGAAGGCACCGTTTGGAACGACTTCGAAGGAACCTCCTTCGACCTCGACGCCGGTATCTGGAACCCGAACGAGGAAGCCTAAGTGCACTGGATCGCTGACATCATCCTCGGCGTAGCGGCCCTCGTTTGGGTCGGCACTTTGATCCTCAGGATCCTCTTCGATTAATCCGTTTGCGCCCGTGGTCAGGTACGTGTACCGTAGACATCCATGGCCACCTCCGCACTCCGCAGACTCGACAGGCGACGACAACCTTCGTCGCGTCGATGGCGTTGCAGTGCTCAGCCGTGCCCTTCACGCGGTCCGCTCAATAGCTAGCCCCCTCGGGCCAGCAACTATTTGAGTCGGGACCGAACTCACCCTTTACCAACGGGATGAGGACCATGCAGGAGGTCACCGGTTTTGGGAACCGGATGTCGTGTGGGGGCAGATCCCACCATCCCGACTTAGACGAAGTTTCGGTAGGCGCTAAAGTGGCATCATATGGAACTTCAATGCATCAACTGCGAAGACTTTTTCGACGCAGAACACGCTGATCGGAAGTTCTGCTCAAGGGAATGCTTTCAGCAACGGCGGATCCGCACAGCCGCGGCAAAGCCGCACAAGCCATGTGAAGAATGCGGGAACCTGCTAACCGCACGGCAGCAATCTAAAGGCCAAAGATTCTGCGGCCGGAAGTGTTTCGGAAAATCGAAGACTGTCCGAGTCAGTGCGGATTGCAAGGTGTGCGGCACGTCGACCAAGAACGCAGGAGGCTTCTGTTCTAGAAGCTGTTCGGCAAGCTTTAACAACGTCGGTCAGTCCAGAAACAAGAAACGAATACGAAGCTACTGCACGAAGTGCGGCGAAGGTAAAGGGAGCGCAGTCCAAGGCCTGTGCGACCCGTGCCGCCGGGAACGTAGACGAGACAAAGAGCAGAAGAGAAAGGATGCAGCATTAGAGAAGTGGTTTAGTGGTGACGCAGCAGGAGTAACTTCAACGAATGGAACTCTGCACAGGTGGGCCGTCCGAGCGTTCAAGGATCTCGGGGACAACAGGTGCGAATGCGGCTGGCAGAAATTCCACCCAGTCGACGGAGCGCCCGGCGTCCAGCTCGATCACATCAATGGGAACCATGCGGACCATCGAGTTGAGAACCTGCGACTCCTTTGTCCTGAATGTCACTGGGCTACCGATACCTACTGCGGAAGAAATAATATGAATTACGTCTAGACAACATGGGATGGTCTCAGGGAGAGCATCGGATTCCAAACCCGATTAGCTAGGTTCAAGTCCTAGTCATCCTGCCAAGCGCTCGTGGAGACTGGATCTCCGACCCGGCTTCTACCCGGGCTTCATTGTGGGTTCGAGTCCTACCGAGCGCACCACGCCCTTGTGGTGAAATTGAAAATCATATCCGGCTACGAACCGGCTGTTTCAGGTTTGAGTCCTGACAAGGGCACGAAGTACACATTCTGTCTGAGTCGTCCGGGAGACGACGTCGCACTGTTAATGCGAAATGAGCTTGGTTCGAGTCCAAGAGACAGAGCTGATGACCAGTACGCCTAGGTGGTGCTCACGGCTTTGACCCGTGCTTGCTCAGGGATCGATACCCTGCTGGTCTACCATTCTTTCTCCTGCTAGGCTACTTGGCGGCAGAGATGCCAAGTAATACCCAGACAGAAAGATAGAAAGACATGTTCACACTCAAAGTGGCAGCCGACGACCGGCACCTACGCGATTCCTGGTACACCGGAATCCAAGACATCTCAGTACCCTGGTACTTCGATTACAAGCCCGACAAAGAGCTAGGCGACGCTATCGACCAAGCGCTTGCTCAGAAACCGCACCACGTGCCGGAACCTACCGGTAAGTGGCATGTAGCGGCACTGAACGACGAACCTGCAGTTTGGGAGTCGCCACTCGCTCAAGCGTGCGTGGTTGAAGCGTGGAGGATCACCCCAGATCAGGTGATCACAGGCTTGACTCACTTCATTATTCCGCGCGGGACCGGGTATCTACTCGGCCCTGATGGTAAAACCATCGACCGGGTCGGGTAGCTAGCCCGGGGAAAGAGGGGGCTTTCTGCTGCTCGGTCGACGAACCCTGTGGCTAGTAGTTCGGCCACAGGGCTGCGAGTGACGCTGCCGTTTGGGAATACCCCAGATCGACCCGCCATACCATCCGGCCGTCATCCGAACGAAAAGTCACATCATGACTGAAGCCCGGCCAATTGATATATCCACCGAGCGATTTGAAGAACCCGTCCAGCCGGACGCCCGCCTCGGCGAACTGCTCTGACACTTCAGCTCGAAGGCTATGCGCCATATGCGGCGACAAGCCGGTCACGAACGGCACGCCGAACTGCTCAGAGCGAAACAAGTCGGCGGCTGCGGCGATCTGCCCAAAGACCGTATAGTCCGGCTTGTGAAGTGCCATATCCTTCACCTCTCCCACATGACCGGTCTGCCATGGTGAAGGCGGCGGAATTGTTGTTGCTTTCCCGATGTCACCAAAGGTCATGTGCGATGGGATCAGTAGGCTCAGGTCTGCGTTGTAGTGGTGGTTACTGAAGGTAATTGCTCTGTCGTGACCTTGCCCGATATTGTCGTAGACGACAACATCGATGGTGGTCATGTTCGCCGTCGACATCGACGGCAGCTGATGATCTGGGTACAGGGACTCGATCTCGTCGGCTACCGGCTGCCGGTCCGCTACTCGCATGGCGGCTACTATAGGCGACCATGCCGGACGACGACGAACCGATCTGTGTGACAGTCGAAAACGCTACGGGTCGTGACCTTCAGGTCGCCCTTAAAGACTGTGGTACTATTTCTAGGTTATGAGAGACCTAGAAATCCTCGGACACAAACACACCCGAACCCAGATCAGCCTCGCGATCCTCTTCACTGTCGCGATCTTTACCGCAACCCTAAGCCTGCCAGCGACCAACAACGAACAGCCAACCGCCTACGGCGCCGCACCACAACACGTCTTCCCCAGAGTCGATACCCGATCTCCGGCACCGGCGAAGCTCGTGCCGCCAACACTATCGACGTCAACCACGACAACGACTACCACCACCACTCCGCCCGAACCGTCGGAGACAACGCCATTGAACCGTGAAGCTTTCTACGGGCCAAGAGACGCATACTTCATCAACGACAACCTCACCGGCCCCGATCGCCTCTTCCGCACCGAATGCGATTACTCGCACCTCTCCTACGACGACCCGATCGTAGCCCCCGGACAGGCCGGGGCTACGCACCTACACATGTACTTCGGGAACACCGAAGCCGACGCCCACACCGACTACCAAACCCTCATGACCACCGGCGAAGGAACATGCAACGGCGGCCAACTAAACCGGTCAGCGTACTGGACGCCAGCCCTGCTGAACCAGCAAGGCGACGTGCTTGTTCCCTCGTGGATCAGCATCTACTACAAGACGCTCGATCACGACGGCGACTACGCCCACATCGAACCCTACCCTGAAGGACTGAAGATTATCGCCGGTGACGCGACCGCCCAGACGCCGCAAGACTCGACGTCTCCCCTGTCGCCCATCGACTGGTCCTGCGACTACGACGACCGCGGCTCCGGGCAAGGCGGCGAACACTTCGGGTCGGCCTCGATCCCTACCTGCCAACACGGCCAAGCCTGGGGACCGAACCTCAACTCGGTGAGAGCGAAGATCCGATTCCCGTTCTGCTGGAACGGGAACGACATGTGGCTGCCGAAGTCGGCGCACATGTCGTACCCGGTCGATGCGTTCCAGTCCACGAACTGTCCGGCCTCGCACCCCGTGGTTCTTCCATCGATCGAGTTCCACATTTACTGGGACGTCCCGGAAGGAGTCGATACGTCCACGTGGTGGCTGTCGTCGGATGAGCAGCAAGATGGGTCTCGCCTCCCGGGCGGCACGACGTTGCATGCCGACTGGTTCGGCGGTTGGGATCGGGACACCCTGGAGCGTTGGGTTGCGAACTGCTCGAACGTGTCGGGCGCTCATTGCGGCCATGGCCTGCTCGGGACGTCGGACTCAGATCCGGCGTTGACTCGGCTGCAGCCTCACTTCGGGCCGTACAGCCGTCTTCGTGCTATTCCGGAGGCGGAGCACCGGGAGTTGTGCCCTGCCCGTCATCGGGTCGGGCGTTGCTCCTAGCGGCTACCAGCGGCGCCTGCGTGCCGCTGCGAGGTCTCGTGCCCGCATGGTTGGCTCTTCGGGTCCCATTGCGTCAAGCTCGGCTTGTGCGGCTTCCTGTGCTTCGGTGTCGCCTGCGATGCGGGCGTCCATGATTTGGCCTCGGAGTTGGCTGCGGATCTGCGATGCGTTCATATATATATTATCGGCGTGTTTGGGTTAGACTTTAGCATTCCGGGTAACTAAATTGGGGGCATGAACGAAAACTTCCAGAGCTACACGCGTAGCGCCAGCTTCCACATGACGCTCTCCCAGCCCATGATCATGAAACTCGCATGGTACGCAGCCCGAGAGAACGCCATCCTCACAGCGCACGACCTGTCGACCCGCTACGACTGGTACATGCCACACGACCTATGGCCCGCCTTTGGGCCGACAACGCCAGAAGAACTCGCCTACGAATGCGACGGAACCACTCGCGCCCTACTCAAGCGCGGCCTTGTGGAGGTATCCGAAGAACGACTCGCAGCAGGTTGGGCAGTGCTCGACGCCATCGCTGAAAGCGAAGAGCCGAGCACGGTACTCGTGTTCCGGGCCACAACCGCCGGGCAACTGCAAGCCCAGCTCCTCATCGAAGCCGGATTCGACATCGACCTGTCCGGAGATAAGCTCGTACCGCTGGTGAACAAGCACTACGACGACCGTCCCCGGGTTAGTGTCAGTGATGCCGATCCGGAGCCGACGCCTCGCGACCGCAGGCTAGACCTGATGAAACCGGGCGACGAAAAGTTTTTCTCGGTCGGGATCCGGGACTACAGCCGACCGCAGCACGTCGGCGCCTAAGCCGAGAGCCGGTGCTGCGCATGACCGGACAGGCGTTCCTGCTGCGACCAGCCATCGCCGACAGGCTCAGGGCGTTCCTCGGGCTTCTTGAAAAACCATTGACCGGACAGGCGTTGTGCTTGTGAAAGTTCCATGCCTACCACGATACCTACTTCGGGAATTGTATCCCACCATCCCTGCGCAGTCTTGCTTTAATGTTCTTGAGCGCTCGATGATCCGAGACTGAATGGCCCGCCCAGTACACGTACCCGTTGGGGCAGATCAGTTTCATGTGCCCGTTGTTTCGAAGCTCGACGATCACGCCGAGGTTCTCGCACTGCTTGAAAAACTGCCTCGCTTCGCGGCCGCTACTTGCCATCGACAGACCAGTGCCAAGCTTCCGAGGGCAGGTTGAAGAAGCCGTAGTCGGCGGCGTGTTCCTTCAGCCAAGCGAACTCGGCATCGTAGGGCCTTAACCCTCGGCCCCCCTTGTTGAAGTCGATAGCCTTACCGGACTCGTGCCGTGAAGTGCCCGGCACAGCGGTAGGGGTTTCGCATTTACTCGGTGGCAGTGTGAACAGCAGTGATCCTTCTTCGTGGTTCTGGGATGCCTTGTCGTTCCGGATCTCCGAGCAGTTGGCGAACCGCAGCTCGATCTGTTTCTCTGGGGATCGCCAACCCCATCCAGTCAGCTCGAACCCGTCTTTCTTGGCGTGAGCAAGCAACTCGGCGAGCGGTTCGGCGATGTCTCGGTGCACGGGGATCCGGGCAACGAACACGTACTCTTCCTGCAGGATCGGGCCGATCGCTTCATGTACGGCGGGCAGGTGCTCTCGGTAGCTGCCGTCGATCCAACGGTCGTCGCCGGATAGGGCTTGTATGCCGTTGCCAAGGTTCCTGTCGACCATGGCTCGCATTTCTTCGGCGGACCGGCGTGGGTTGTTTTTGGTTGCGGGTGTCGTGGTCCCGCAGAGGCCGTACCGTTTCCGGCCGGTGTGGTCTTCGCCTTCCCAGCCGATATCTCCGTTCGACCAAGCCATGCATACGGCGGCCACGTCGCCCAGCACTTGGCGGAACTCTTCGGTGTCTCCTGTGTTTAGGAGGATGAGGGCCGCGCCGTAGGGGTACCAGGTTCCGTCTTCGCGGTTAATGTCTGCGGTTAGCCCTACGGCGGGTTCGTTGTCGACGTGGACTTTGGCGACGGTGGTTGTGGGTTGGGTTACGTCGATCTCTTTGACGACGGCTGCTGTGGGTTTCGGGTCGGGTTCTATCCATAGGAGGATGGAACCGCAGAGTATGGCGATCACGGTGATGATGCCTAGTTCTTTCAACTTCATATCGGCCACAGTATCACACTTAGGTTTCGCCGACTAGAACAATCCGGCAACCGTCCAGCGAACCCCAATCAGCGAGATGACCACGCAAGTACACTTCAGCCAGCACGGCATCAGGGCCGTACTGCTCGACGACCAGCGGCTCGTCTTGCTGGGGGAAGTAAACCTCGAACTCGAACGTGCTGAGATTTTCCGACATTTCTTTCTCCTCTAGCTAAAGTCGGAATAACCCGACACCCAAACATAATCGACAGGCAGCTCGACAAACTGAACCCCGCCGCCTAGATTTGATACATGAAACCAATCATGGATGTAGCCGTACGCAACCGCTCAACCCGAATGACCGACCTCGAAGTAGCACGCATGTGCGCCTCCGTGTCGGCGCAAGTCCGTTACGACTTCGCCCCAATCTGGGGAAGAGACATCCACGTCGAATACGACGAACAACCAGACCGGTTCGACTGGGTCTTCGACATCGTCGATGAACTCACCGAAGGCCCACCAACCGCAGCGGGATGGCACACCATCACGAACGGCGTCATCCGCTCCGAAATCTCGACAACATCGGGCCTGCGCCCATCGATCGTTCTTTCCCACGAAGTACTCGAAGCCGCAGCAAACGACTCGGTAGCCCGCCTGTGTATCAACTGGGACGACAACCTTCTCTACGCTATGGAAGTATGCGACCCCGTGCAACGGGCCTCGTACCGGAGCGGCGATTTCTATGTCTCCGATTTCGTTACGCCTGAATGGTTCTCTGGGCAGAACAACCTGCGGAGCCGAACAGCGTTCAAGACCAGGAACTTGCGGCCGTTCCAGATTGCCCGAGGCGGCTATGCGGTGAGATACGACCAGCGGTTCGCTGATCGTACCATTGGACTGTCGAAGGTACCGGAGGGTCATGCCCGCGCCGAGTTCCTAACCGGCGTCCTTGGCGTTCTCGGCGGCGACGCTCTCTAGGTAGGCTTCGACCTGTGCCGGTGTGACCCGGCGGATCTTGACGTCTCGCATTTCTCCGTTGGTGTTTCCTCTAGCCGATCTTGATCGACTTGGTTGCGGTCATGGTGGTGATCGTCTGGCGAGCACCGTTCCACATGGTGATCTCGATGCGACCGGGTGTGGTGGTCTCGTTGATCCAGCCGTGGAAGGTGGTGGTCTGCCATGCGCCGTTGGCCTTCTTGCCTTTGCGGCGGCTGATGGTGGCTTCGATCTTGGCGCCGATTGGGGCGTCTTCGATGATTGCGATGATGTCTTTGCGGTCTGTATGCGTTGTGCTCATATATATATAATCGGCGTGTTTGAGGTATCCTTTAGCAAACCCGCAAAGAATTTCTGAGAAACTATTCAGACCGCTGCAATTGCAACGATCACTTCGTCCCGATTACGGCAACGTTGTCGATGATCACCGCGTCGATCCGCTCAGGTAGCAGCTCGACAGCACGCTCAAAGTCAAGCCGGATCGCAGCGTCAACCGCAAGAATCAGGTCCGATACCTGCCCCGGATTGAGTCGGTAATCCCCGGCGAACCGGACGATCACCGAAGCACCGGCGGGCGACAACACAAGCGTCCCGCCTGCCAGCTCGAACGTGGTGATCTGATTCGAGAGCTTCTCGGCGACTCGCAAATGAACCTGACTCATCTAGTACCTTTCTCTTCGGAGTACAGCAGATTCACCGCACCGTCCCGCCGATCAGTCCGGACTCTTCGACCTCGGGAGCTGGAGTGAAGTCGATCGGCTCCTGACTCAGGTACCAATTTCCATAGTCGACGCCGTTGATAGGAACCCGGGCGAGCCAGAACGTTAGCGCAGAGCACGGATCCCCGTACGACAGATCGATATAAAGTAGACCGAACTTGGCTTGCTCTGGGATCTCCGGCCACACGCCGTTGATGTCCGGATGATTCGGGATCCCCATATGCCGGGCCGTCGACTTCACGACCTGCCACAAAGTAGCGGCCGAAGAGTTCGGGTTGTCGGCCTTCGGATACCAGGAAGATTCGCGCTGATACAGGCCGTCAAGGCAAGCCCATTGATCCCCGGTCCACCCGTACTCGGTCTCGGCGTACCACTGAAGGTAGCCTCGCACGCTAGCTTCAAGTTCGGGATCCTGCTTGTACGCTGACAGTGTGGACGGGATCTTTTCCATCGTCGGATAGGGAGGAGGGATCGGACCGATATCGGCGACAAAAGGACTCGTAGCGATCACGTCCCGAACGGTCGCCTCGATCTGCGGGTCATCGTCGACACACGAATCGATCATGTCGCCAACAAGAATCAAGTCGGCGTTAGAGCCGATAACGTTCAAATTCTCTTCGTGGAGATCGCGCCAGTCGACGCCGAGCTGATCACCGATACCGGCCAGTGTCTCTCCGGCTTCGACTTCCCATTGGCATGGGGTCGCGGTCGGCCCGGCGTTTCCGAGTTGAGGGATCGCGAGTAAAGCGATGATGAGAAGACCGGCCATGAGGCCAGCTCGTTTGGTTACCATTCTGATAGCTCCTTGTGGAATTGATGGTTCGGGTGTTCGATCTTTCGGCTTGTTCGCCGCCAA
This sequence comes from uncultured Acidimicrobiales bacterium, assembly GCA_937991435.1. Classification (GTDB taxonomy): domain Bacteria; phylum Actinomycetota; class Acidimicrobiia; order Acidimicrobiales; family UBA10347; genus UBA10347. The sequence continues at coordinate 37,718 of CALKPY010000007.1, read as the reverse complement.
TCCGTGATCATTTGACGGACGCTGATCGTGATGAAGATCAAGATGACTACGATCCCGATCCCGAGGAGTAGGTTGTTCTGCTTCTCCCGGATCGGTGTCACCGTGTCCGCAGCCACGGCTTCAGGTTCGGCCACGGCCTCAGGCTTGACTGTCGTCGAAGCCGCCGGGATCGGTTCTTCGGTCAGTGTTCGGTCGGCCAGTTCGTCTGCCGGGTTGTCAGGTCTCGGTAAAGCTCCTGCAGCCTCGGCTTCGGCGGGGCTTGTCGGTAGCGTATTTGGGGCAGCGGAGACCTGCTCTTCGAGTTCCTCGGCAGTCAAATCGTTTGGAGCGACAGGTTCGGGCTGCTCAAATCGTCCCCCAGCTGCCTCGATCACTGCGGCTTCGGACCAATCGCCTACCCGGGCGAGCTGATCACCGCCGATAGATCCGTGAATCGGGTCTCCCCACTGCCATCGACCGTTCACGCCGTACGAAAGGCCATCGACACCGGCACCCACAGCCGCCCACGCGTCGGCGGCTACATCGTCGGGAGTCACTGGACGACCAGGACCATGTAGCTCGCAGTTCCATTCCGGCTCGATAGCCAGATACCGCAACTCTCCGGCCCACACGGGCTTTCCGGTGGCGGCTTTCACTGCGGCCAGCTCGGCCGCAGCCTTCTCCGGGGACGCGCAATGCCCTGTCTGGGGGAGCATCAGGTCGACCCAGTACTCGTCGGCGAAGTCGAGTTGCCGGTTCGGGAGCGCGGGTGTGTGAAACCCGACGGGGATGTCGGCCGTGTTCGCTCCGTCTTCCACTCCTTCGATCATCATTTGCCAGATGTATGCGTCGCCTCGGGCGCAGAAGTTGTCGCCCCCGGCGATCCATAGGCCGATGACGTCGGTGTAGTCCTTGAGTGCGTCTCCGACGTTCCAGCCGTACCCTCGGGCTGTTTCGTAGTTGAGCGGCCCTTGATGCAGGCCTGCGTTGTCGCAGCCTTTGTACGTGTTCGCGTGGAGGGCTGAGAGTCCCCACGCTGGAACGACCCCAATCTTGATGCCATGGTGTCGGGCGAGCTGAGCGATGTTCTGCAGCCGGTCCTTATGGGCGTCTGAGATCCAGAAGTTCGAGCCTTCCCACCCGGAGATCTGGTTCCCGTCCACGTTGTAGTTGTTTTCCATCAGGTCGAGCACGGAGATCCATGCCCCGGTGAAGCCTGCTTCAGAGAGGTGAGCGAAGTATTCGTCGACCTCGTGCATCGGCGCGGCGGTTGGGAGCTGCCACGCCGTGTCGTAGACGGGGATCGGTTGCTCCTGTGCGTCTGCTGGTTGGGCGAGGATGGTAACGGTTACGTACGCAACCGTTAGCAAGATTGGCACCAGGTAGCGTTTCATGATGGTTCCTTTCGTAGGTAGTGTTCGATCCCGGTCCAGTCGATACGCTCGACTTCTTCCCAGATCTTTCGTTCTTCTTCGTGTAAGGCGGCGATCAGCCGCTTAGCTTCTGCCTGTCTCACTCGTCTTCTACGCCAAGGTTCGCTGGCTTCTCGACCGGCACCATCTCAACTGGCACGTGGTCGTCCGGGTCCGGTCCTGTGCACATTGGGGTGGTCTCCACGAGCGCCCACGTGTTGTGGCCGCAGTTCACGGGGCAGGTGAAGAATCCCATCTTCACGTCGCCTCGCTTGATTTTCAGCTCGACGTTATGGAGTCGCAGAGCCTCCCGCCGGTAGCGTTCGATTTCGATCCGCTTCGCTTCCTGTGCGGATTGCCGGGCCGGTGCGTCGGCAGCCCACCTAGCGGTCGCTTGGCGAAGGGCAGCGGTTCGTTCATCTGCCTCGGTGAGATGCTGCTGCCATTCCCGGTATTCGGTTTCCTTGGCCTTGTTTCGGAGCGTCAGCCAACTGAACATGCTTTAAGCACTCTCCTGTCTACGTTGTGCAGCTTCTCGGGATAGGCGCCACGCCGTGCGGAGCACCTTTAGACGCCGGATCATGCCGGATCCTCGTAATCCTGCGGAATGCATGGGCCTTGGAATCCGTCGTCGTGCATATCGCATCCGCCGTCTCCGTTGTCAGTCTGTTCCTTGCGGGTCGGCGGGGTAAGCACCCGGACCTGTTCGTCCAGCGAGACATCGTCAACCGAGAATGGTTGCCCGCCTTGAGTGAACGTCATGTCTCCGGTGTGACCGAAAGCGCGTGCCGTTTTGCGAAGGAAGATTCCGTACTCGGCGGTCGCCTTGTCGAGCGCTTGGGATCGGGCGGTCGCTTCGATCAGCGCTTCATGAGCTTCGACGTTGTAGTCTTGCCGGATACTGTCGCAGGCGTCGCCGTCTCCGAAGAACGACCCGAACCGTTCCACGATCCCGGCCGAGCAGTTCGCCGGGTCTGTCTCCGGCCAGATGATCGACACGGAAGTCACATCGGCGTTTGGTAGGGAGATGGTGACGTCTTCGTCGGGGAGCCATGCTCCTTGTTCGGCGATGGTACCGGCGGTGTCGAGACAGGCTTGTGCCTGCCCGTATACGACACCTTCGAGTTTGGAGCCTTTGATTACTGTGGGGATCCATCCGGATTCGGTGGATACTGACTGCTTGAGGACGGCGGTTACTTCGGCGCCGCAGAACTCGGCTTTGGTGATGAGTTCCTCGATGACGATCGGGCGCTGTTGAACTTCGACTACTTCCTCGGGAAGCGAGATGTCGGGCATTGAGATGTTGGGTGCCATGCCGCCGAGCCATTTCACGACCCCGAAGAACGACAGGGCCATGACGCCGATGATCGCGCAGCGGGCGATGAGGCGTCGCATGAAGGGGCTGGTGAACATCCGATCGGTGAAAGCCCGCTTCTGCCATTGCGGTTCTTCGTTGGCTGGGGTTCGGTATTCGGGTGGCGCGTATTTGCCTTGTGTCGGGTGCTGAGCCATTTTTATTTCCTCACGTTCCGTGGTCGTGTGGCGTCAGCTCCCCATTGTTACCACGACACTAGCACGAACGCAAGTCACTTAGAGTGGCAACAGTCCTTCGACTGGACGACTCGATTGGACACGACAACAACCCACCCGCGAGACTCCCCACATGAGACACCTCAAACTACTAGCAGCCCTCCTCGCCTTCGCCTTAACAGCCACCGGATGCAACTACGCGCAGGCGCTGAACGACTTCTGCGACCTCACCCGCAGCAACAACAGCGAACACCAATGCCGGGTCGTCCCGAACGACAAAGGGAAAAACCGCAAAGACGAAAAGATCGAGCGGATCATCGACCGGGCTGGCGAAGGAACCCGCCGCCGGATCCGCATCACCGAACAAGACGCCGAACACTTCGTCACCTCGTTCATCTGCCGAGACAACCCCGGCACCAAATACGAGAGCCTCGGATGGTCAACGGACTGGCTCGAACTCGAAGCCAACCCCTGCCCGGCGCGACCGTCCACCGGCGACGAAATCAAAGACATCATCGCCGACATCTTCCCCAACGACTACGCCAACGCTCTAGTAATCGTGAACTGTGAGTCCCGCTTCGATCCGAAAGCCATCGGGGCAAGCCACAACGAACGCGGCCTATTCCAGGTCCATCCCGGACATTTCGATGGACGCTGGCAGAGGCCGAGAGGATCGAACATTGCTAACCTGCCGCTAGTAAAAGCAGGCTTCACTTGGGACGACATGTTCGACCCATTGAAGAACACGCAAGCAGCCAGAATCATCTTCGATGACAACGGCCAGAAGTGGGGTCGACGCACCCCATCATCGCCGCTGATCTGGACCTGCGCCCAGATCCACGGAATCCCATAACGGCAAAAATGGCGAAGGCCCGACGCTTACCCCCCGGTGAGCGTCGGGCCTTTCTCGTCGGCGGTTAGAGCATACGCTCTTGCTCACGCTTTGCAGCGAGGAACAATCCACCGAAGAGGATCAGGGCAGCAGCTACAGCTACTGCGATCGTGGTACCGGCGCCGGTGTGGGCGAGACGGACTCGGCATTCGCCGCCTTCGAAGTACTGACCGGCGGGGCACTCGGGTGTCGGCTGCGGCGCTGCCGTGGTGGTCGGGGCTGCCGTGGTGGTCGGCGCTGCGGTCGTCGGTGGGGCTGCCGTGGTAGCTACTGGCGGCTCGGTGCTCGGCGTGACGGGAGGGATGGTGCCCGACTTGATCGGCTCGGTAGTCGGGGTGACGGTCGTCGTCGTTGGGGCTGGAGGAAGCGGGCATCCTTCAGGAACGCTGGCCGGGTCCGTGGTCTCGTCGACCTCGGGGCAAGGCACCGGAACTTCGACATCGTAGGTCCAGCAGACCGTGACCGACTCGACTCGAACCGAGTCGTAGTTGTTGGCGTGAAGATGCTGAACCGATCCCGTGGTGAAAGCCTGCGACGCTACGGTGCTGCCCGTCGACTGGAAGCCAGACACGTTAGCCGGAGGGGAGGGCAAGTCGTTCGAAACGACGAACCCGCCGCCCAGGTTCACGCCGACGATCTCGGAAGTCTGCACGCCTGCGCCGCCATCGGACTGCCATGCGAGAGTGTCAGCGTCGAGCTGCTCTCGGGTAGTATCGGCAGTGAAGATTGATACAGACAGAGGCCCGGCAGGGACCTGCTTGTCGAAGGTGATTGGGTGGGAACCGTTGTCGTTGATCAGCTCAGGAGTTCCGCCAGAAGTGGCGCAGTCCGAAGCTTCCTCAGTAACGATGTAGGTTGGCTGCTCGTCTTGAGCTGCGGCTGGTGCGGCGAAACCGGTGAGGGCTGCGAGCGCCAGTGTAAGTATTGTGGTGATTCTCTTCATTGTGTTGCTGCCTCCTGAAGGCTTGGTTGTTTGCTCTACAACACGTATCGGCAGCCTTCAGCAAAAACTTGAGAGAAATTTTTACACGGGCAAATCTCGGATTGTCGCCGCCAGGTCTTCTAATGCGCGCATGGATGGGATGTGACCGATATGCCAACTCGAACAGAACGGGCAGCGGTAAGGCGACATAGGAACGCCTTGCTCCGATTCGACATATCCACTGGAGCCTTTAAGGCGTTTCAGTCCGTGCCGGGCGTCTCGCTGCGTGAAGTACGGTGTCTTGCCGTAGCAGGTTTTTTCGCGGACCCGCGAGTTGCGGGTCTCTCGTGCCCGCCGCGCTTCTACGCTTTCTTCTTTCATAGCCGCGTCGCTGCGATGACAGTGCCCGAAATATGCTGGTGCGCTACCAGCAGGGAGAGTCTCGGCGATGACCCGATCCGAACCTGAAGTTCTTGGGAGCCATCCTGAAGTAGTACTGTCACCTGGTTAGGGCCATCCCTGCGCACTACCGACGACTGGAAGGTTCGGACTTGCCCTTCGTGGCTCGTCATACGCTTCAAGTCGAAATCGATGACGACGGTTGCTCCTGTTGGGAATCCGGCCAGAGGCTGCGGCTGTGAGGAGATGCTGTCAACGTCGAACGGGTTCGGACTGCTAAGCCTCGCTGCTGGAGGAAGCGGGGCAGGGCGGGTCTCCGGGATCTCGTTGACGTCGGGAAACAGGGTCGCCTGCGGGGGAGGTGGGCGGTCGTCGTCCTCTTCTTCAACGAGCTGCTTGAAACACGATTTGCAGGCACCCACGACTGGATGCAAAAATTCTTCGATACTTTCGCACCGGATGCACTGCGCCAGATCGAACGGCCAATTCTCCGGGGCTAACTGATCGACGGCGTCTTCTCCGCAGAACGGATCCGGCTGGGGCGTTAGCGCTTCATCGATCTGGTTCAGTAGAGCGTCGCTTCTTGAGTTCACGAACCCTCCTCGCTAGATCATCACGCGGTAACGCGTCCACTGGACCTGAGGGTAACGCTAACAGCGACTCGGCGCCACGCTGCCGGGCATGGTACGCGGCCAGCCAGCGCGCAGGTGACGGAAAGAATTCGGACGTCTTAACGATATGAACAGTCGTCTCGGATGCCAGCTTGTAGTCCTTGTCAGCGATGCACGCAGCCCAGATCGCAGCGGTTTCTTTCGAAATGGTTTTCGTCGGGTACGCCGCAGCTAACGTCTTCAGGATGTTCGAGCATTCCCGCTTCTCCATCCCTGCAACCTATCAGACCTTATGCCTCGGAACCATAGTCGTCGCCACGATAACGCGGCCCTTGTCGGGCTTCTCGATCCACAGGGCGTACTCGTCCTTGGGCTTGTTGTAGGTCAACCAACGGTGGTTGCCGTCTTCACGAGACTTCTGATACATGATCTTCAGCCAGCTGTGAAGCCGATCTTCGGAGTACGTCGCCGGGGCCTGATCAACCATATGTAACACTCTCAGCCAAGAACCTCATCGATAGCATTGAATGATGCCGCAGCGTCACCGGATCGTGGTGGATGGTCGAAGAAGCCGATCATTCTTTCAGTGGAGTCACCCGACCGTAGAAGTTGTACCACGTCGTTGTGGATACGCCGATCCGGCCACGGGTCGTTCTGCCAGCCCTTCACGGCCTTGCATAGCTCCTCAATCGAGTAGCCCTCGTTGAGTCGAGCTTCGATCTTTCTACGGCGCTGCGATGACAGTTTTCGGGTGGCGCCAGCAGGGAGAGTCTCGACCCAGCAATCGAACACAGCTTCTACATCTACGGTCGTCCATTTCTTCGGTTCGGGTAGGAGTTCTTCGGCGGTAGCAAGACGCAGCTGCCCTGTCGATTTGCGCCGCTTCGCCGGTTTCGTGTCGAGCTTAAACCAGTCTTCCCAGCCTCGCACTCGCCAGCCTTTCGGGGCCACAACTTCCCAGCGTGCTACTTCGACCAGCTCATCGATCAGCGACATGTCGTCGCCGTTCATCATCAGCCACATCTCGGGGGTGACGACCCCGTCGTCGATGCCTGCCCGCTTGAGGAAGCACATCGCCTTGATGTCGGCGAGTTGCGCCTGCCCGGACAGGCCGATGACTTTCGGGTTCACGAAGTAGTTCACGGATAGTTGGATCCGGAGTTCGTCTTGCGGTTCGATGCTCATTCGATGCCGCCATTCACCATGGCGTTGATCTCTTCTCGGGATAGTTGCGGTTTCGGAGCAACGTCGCCCCGTGCTCGCGCCCCAGCTCGTCCAGCTTTCCGGCGTTTCCGAGAAAGGGCCTTCATATCTGCCGCCGATTTCATATGATTCTCCCAGCCGTTCAGGATGACAGAAGATAGAACGCCCTCGCTGACGACAGCCGACCAGACTTTCGCGTCGATCAATTCCTGTAACAGTTCGGCTAGCTCGACTGTGATGTTTACTTGGAGTGCCGCGATCCGGATCCGGCGGTAGTCGATGGATCCGTCGGTCCCTTCACTATTCGATTCGCATAGTAGCGCAAGGTGTAAGGTTCTGGCTTCGGCGGACACTTGCGGCCCGGCCGTGAACCAGTCGTTGGGGATCTCGATGCTGCCTGATTTCATGCAGCTTGTCTATCAGCTTGCCGAGCAAACTGTCGACTCAGGAACGCAAAGTCTCCAAATGTTCAGAGACCCTGTCGATCAGCTCGCCGACACTAACGTCATCATCCACAGCCACATCAAGCCCGGCCATCAACTGACGCAGGTTCGCAACATACTTCCGGATCCGACGCTCGACCACAGACGCTTCGGTCACCTGATCCATCAGGCACTCCAGCAGGTTACTCAACGAGTCCGCCAACTTCACGACGATCGCTTCGATACCGCCATACAAAATGATGCCCCGAATGTACTCCTCACGAGGCATCCCATGCATGTGGCAGAGAGCGCCACAAGCGCGGCGCCCTGACTTCGTTGTCGCAGGATGCAGCCCTTCGCTGGTGTCTTCTAACAGGTCGTGCTGGTACGCCGTCTGCTTGTAGACGTCTGGGACCAGTTCGGCCACAGCGTCCAAGTGAACCGAGTAGGGGCGGTCGCCGTACAGCTGATCTCCGTGCGCCTTAATGGCGTAGTCTCTGATCGCTTCGGTAACGGTGCGCGTCATACTCTTCCATCGGTAGGAACCGGCCCGGAGTTTAGGTATTCGGGCAACGTGAGTAGATGGTGTGGACGAAGCACAAAGCAAGGAAGCCCCGCCGCCGAAAGAGTTTCAAGCCAATCCTTCTGCGAGTCCGTCAACCGGCCCTTCGCCGATTTCAGCTCGAAGACCCGAACCTCGGACCCCTTCACAAGGAACAAGTCCGGCCAGCCCGACGTCAACGGATCCGCCACCGCCTTATAAGAACCACCTCGCCGCACCATCTTGCGCGAGTCCGATATGTGCATGACCTTCCAGCCCATCCACATAGCCGTATCGATGACCTGCTTCTGGAACTCGGCCTCAGTCATTCGGGTCCAAGATCTCGACCTGCTCGACCGGAACCATGAACCACTTCGTGAAAATGAGTTCACCGTCTAGCTCGCCAACGATCTGACTGGGTAGGACTCGATGCTTCGTTGGGGTAGTCATCGTGGACGGGCGATGCCCTTCTCGTCGCGCAGACGGTTAGCGGTTGACGAATGCTCAGCCAAATGCGAAGGAGATAGGTACACGTGGCAGCGTTGACCGTGCTTCAGCTCGATAGCCCAATCGTCCCCGGACTCCATGAACGCTACCCCGAAACAATCCGGCGCAGATTTCAAACCGGGCGGGCCGATCTGAGCGACCTTATGCGGCTCGCCGTCCGGGCCGACAACGATGTCACCCGGTTCGAGTCGCTCGTCTGGGATCCATCCTTTTCGACCTAGGAAGAGTGTGTCGTGCTTCATGCACGAGACACTACACCATCGATTCGTCCGCTGCGTCCACGCCGTAGGGGTTCCCGAGCGACACCCAGATCTGCGTAGCGCTCAGGCAGTCTTCCCAACTTGATTGGACTCGGCCTTCCCCGTTGCCTGCCTCAACCGTCAAGGCTTGCTTCCGGTAAGCCGGTACGAGTTCGCTGTGACCGTTGCGGCGTAGCGCTTCGATGACGAGGCGTGTCAGAGAGTGCCGTTCACCGGACACCCAGTCATCGATAATGATCTCAGGAAATAGTGGTGATGGGTTCAAGACTGACCAATCCGGTGTCGCAGGTGCGAATGTTGAGCTTAACAATGTGGTCGCTGGGGCGCCACTTCCTTCGCTGGATTACCGTGCGCGCTGCTTCAGTAGCCTCTGCGAAGGACCCGTAGGTTTTGACCGTTCCGTCGTCGCTTTCAAGTTCACCGTCATCACTGAGCCAAACCAGTCGGCCGTTCAGCCTGTATTTCCACGTGAACTGGCCGGGCTTATACTCGTGGATCTCGATCCACTCTTCCTGTGGCGTCTCAAAAGCTTCCATCATGTTCCCTTCAGGCGCGGTACCTTCACCGTCGCCGGTTTGTCTTTCCGTTCGCCGACATCGCCTAGATCGTCAAACAGCTCAGAGAGTACCGTCGATTTGAAGGTCGGTGAAGACACGAGACCTAAGGTCGCTTTGAATACCTCGATGCCGAAGTCGACCAGTCCACCTTCCTCGTGACTGGCGAGAACCTTGCCGACAAGAGCGTCGCCGATCGCTTCCCGGTCCCAGTCTTTCTGTGACCATTCGGATCCGGCGAACCGTTCAACAACCCCGACGCCGGGCACTTCGAGCTTCCGTTCGGTCATTCGAGCTGCGAGATCCCGGTTGACAGATTTGCGGAGCGTGGCTAGGTCTCGGTTCAGTCCGTCCAGTAGTGCCATGGTTTGGCTTAGGTGGATCGGGTCGTCGGTGTTCTCTCGGAGTGTGTCGATGGTGGCTAGGCCTCGACGGATCTCGGTGAACAGGTTCGAGTCGTCGATGGCTAGCGCTTGGGTGACGTCTTCGGGTACGAGTTCTTGGGTCATTACCCCAGATTACAGGCTGCGCTAAAGTCGATCAATACCCAAAACGGTTTCAGGGGACCCCCGAAGGAATCCCCTGAAACTCTCAGACAATTATGGATCCTCACGCCGAGACGAGACCTTGCCACCGATATTTCGGTTAGCTTGTCGCGCTCGATGCACGGACGTATAGCGCTCTTCGAGTTCTACACCATCTTTCTCGATGTAGAAGAACAGGCGCTGCTGGGGCTTCGCCGACCCGGACTGGGTCGGACTCGGGGTCTTCCGCTGGTTGTGGCGACGCTGTTGAGCGGCGCTACGGTTAGCGTTCCGTTTCGCTTGATACTGCTGCTGCGAAGGTGGACGTCGACCCTTGCCCCCTCATCGCTTCCTCGGCCGACCGAAGGAATCGTACTCGACCTCAACTGAACGTTGACCCATGATACTCACCCCCGATCTCGGGCTAAATGTAATCACCCGTCCAGCGTAACCGAATGGTGGTGAGCTATACCTGATCCCGGAGATTCGCGTTAAGCGACCTGAGTGTCGCCTGCCCTTCGCGGTTCGCTCGCCCTGCTTCTTTCGCTGATTCGAGCAATGCTCGGGCGATCCCTCGGTCGAACAACAGGTCTTCAGTATCGACGATCGCTCTCGCTTCTTGTTGGGCGACGGTTCCCTCGCGTTGCCGGAGCATCGCTTCTGCTTTGGCGGTCCGGTACCGGGCCTCTGCTCTCTCAAATGCTTCGCCGCGTTCACGGATGGCGAGAACGATGTCTTCGCCCATCTGTACTGCGCGGTACATGGCGTTCTCTAGCTCGACCTGTGTGAATTCTACGTTTTCTCCCATGATCGAACATTAGCACGCAGTTGGGGAGAGTGGAAAAGTGGCCGGGCCGTTTCTTCCGGCCGCCCGGCCAACGGGGAGATTGCTTCATCTCCGACCGTCCAGCCTCTTCACCGGCCGTTGGTGTTCAGCTACTAAGCGTTCCCCGGTACTTACCCCGGGAAGGCCATACATGGCCGAACGCTCGTGGACGACGCTACCCGTCCACGCCGACTCGATTACCGCGCCGGTTCTAGACCCGGCGCCGTAATCTCTCGGCTTCGTGTGTACCCCAATCAGGTGCTGCTATTCGTTGACCGCTTTCACGAGTCCCGGGAGCTGCCCCCGGCTGATTGTGCCAGTATGCCAGATGTCTTTTTGGTAAGGGATGTCTGGTCAGACCTTGTAGTTGAACCTCGACGACTACAGCGTCCCAATTTTTCGCCGGGTGCGGTTCCCGAGCTACGACCTGAAGGTCGGAGCCGATGTCGATTTGTACCCCGCCCCATCTCGACCGGGCGGCCTTCCGCAACATTGCTGCGCGGTTCGTGGATCTTGTCGTCTTGCTCGACTCGCACTCCTGTGTGGAGATCCGCTCGATTGTTTGTTTGCCCCAGCTCTTACCAGTCCGCAATCGATCGGCTGGCTTTCTCTGGATGCTTACCGTGAGGGGTGGAATCTGTTCCGTGTTCTCCGTAAGTACTCGGGCGATCTTTCCGATTCCCGAGGGTATCTGGCTGAGCGAACCATTTCAGGTGACGCTCTAGCTCTTTCAGCCGATTTTTATCATTGCCCTGAGCGTGGGCGCTAACGGGGGTTTTTGTCGATGAGCACCCGCGTACTCTTGGAAGTTCTTGGGCCGGGCCGTAGTTGACGGCCGCCCGGCCGTGGAGAGAAATCCCTTTCTCTCGCCGTCATGTCGCATTGTACTTCCGCTCGACACTGGCGTTCCCCGTTAGGTGGGGGTAATCCGGTCGCCAGTTTGAGTCATGGTCGACTTGCGTTCACAGGGTTGTTCTCCCGATCCCGAACCTCGTTGCCGAGGATTTTTGTTCCCCGTTCTTTGTAGGTGGGGGTGCCTCCCGGAGCAGGTCTCCGGGAACCTTGGTTCGTTCTTTGTAGGTGAACCGTGCCTTGTAGCTTTTCCCTACGAAGCCGGGTTGCTGGCTGTAAGCCCATTCTTGTTCGGGTGGGTCAATCCCGTCCACTTTTCCTTCGGGTGTGTGGAGCACCATCGGCTTGTGCTTTGTTTTAGGTAGCACTACCTTCCGTGCAGTGCAGGTCTTTGCTTCCCTGCTTGGCGGCTTGTCCGCTCTGCGTGTTTCCTATTCTGTTTTCAAGTTGCGTTTGCGTGATTCCCTCACGCTTATATATATATTATCGACGGCTTAGAGGGAACCTTTAGCACTTCTTCAGAAATTTCTCAGAAATCTTTTCGACCTAGAAGTCGGCGCCGAAACGAGCCTCGAAGGCCAGCTCGGCAGCCCAGTCTTCCTGATCTGCCCGAGCGTCCCGCAGGCACTGAGCTTGGTACTCGTCGGAAGCAAGGTACGCTTCGTCCCGGGCACGACGCTCTTCTTCATGCGACTCAGAACATGCAAGACAGAAGGCGAACTCGCCGCAGTCTCGGTAGTCTTCGTCTTCGCCTATCTCCTCGTAGCAAAGTTCGCACTTCATTGTTTCTCCTAGTGGCTTGATGGGTGGTTCGAATTCTTTAGCAGCTGCGCCGGTTGCTCGTGACCCCCAGACTTGAACTGGTTCGACGGGTTACCGGTGCCGGACATTTCAGGGAACCTTGCGCCAGCACCACCCGGGCCGTACCCCAGTGAGCGGGGTCTCGAACCCCGTGCGGCTTCCTGATTATCATTCCGGCAGCTTCCTGCGTCACGTCGACGCAGCTGCCCGAGTGGCCTATCCACCCGTTTAAGATCTTGGGCCTTGTTTATTCCGGGTTGCCCATCCGGGTGTGTTTGACTTGCAGTAGCACCTCTGACGTTCGTGCTGCTCGATCCTTGCTGATCGATGGAGGCTGGTTCCTCGCAGCGGGAGCATGCTGACACACAGCCCCGTAAATCAGACGGTTGGCTCTAGGCGATCAGCTCGGCGGGTTGCTCTCCCGTGAGTTGATCTCGGCGACCGGGTCTCTTATTTCCGGTGCAGCTTGTAGCTGGCTTTTGCCGTTGCCTGCACTGTGTGCTGGCCTAACCGCTTCGTGAATGTCCGGGACTCGCACCCGGTTGGTGGCTTCTTCATTCCTATGCGAGGGGAAGAGGGTGGACCGTGATCCCATGGTGTTGGGCGGTGGCTCTCGCTTCCTTCTCTTACGCTTCTCGGTGAGTGTCCCCCGGGCTAGATCCTTGCGGTACCGGGCGGTGGGTGCCTTGCTCCCACTCGCTGAGTGCTATGTGCTTATGTATTTATTATCGCCCGGTTTGGGAGAAAACCCAATAGGCAATTCGGCCCATTTCTCCAGAAGCCACTGGACGACTAGGATCAAGGCCATGTCCTTCCAACCCCTACCCGACGGCTACACCCTCCGGTCCACACGCCACGCTCGCCCCTCGCTATGCCCCATATGCGAAGGACGCCACCAAGGCTGCGACGCTTGCGAATACAAAGGTCTCATCCCACAACTCGGACTCTTCACAATCCTGCCCCGCGCCAAAGGCGACACCCTCGGAACAGCCCGACTGGAAACCGTCGACCACCTGAACCAAACCCGCACAGCCCGCAAACGAGAACCGCTTTCCCTCTGGATCAACTGCAACGACAAAGACCCCAACTGCCACCTCCAAGGCGAACACGTCGGGGACGTTGACCATGGCATTCAAATGGACGAGCGCTCCGAGATCTGGCTCATGACGCTCGTAGCCTCCCGAGACATCGGCGCCGGAGAAGAACTCGACCTGTCCTATACTCTCACCGAGTACGGCAAACCGGGCGAAAGGCCATGGACCTAAATGCGTTGGACAATCATCCCCCACATGGTGCCAACCGTCGACGGCCGACGCGTCAACACCACCGGACTGAAGCTAAGAACAGAACCGACCCCGCTCCTCTACTCTCCCGAGTTTGTCTCCGCCGACGGATCCTTCACAGGCAACGGGCACCAAGGAACCTCCGCAGCGATCCCGGAAGACCAATGGGTGCTCGACACCACAGGCCTCTACCTCAATCTGTCGGCCGCTCAAGAAGACGCCCTGCATATTAGCGAAGGTCACGCCCTGGGTGCGTCTCTCTGCGATGTCGAAGTAACCATCGATGACGACGAAGACGACAGTGAACACTTCGACCTGATCGTCGACTGCGGTGTGGTTGGCTCCCTCTACGCGTCCCCCGTCGGCACGTGGGCATGGAATGGCGTCACTCCCTCCACGGCCTCTCTCCTGTCCTGAGATAGACGGGCAGCCGAACTAGTAGTCCGGTCGGGGCGGGGCATATTTACTCGTCATATTGTCGAACCATTGGATGACGACGGCGACGCTGACTTGTAGGACTTGGGCTATTTCTGGAATGTTCATTCCCCCATTGAGCATCAAACTGGCGCACTCGGGCCTGACGTCTAAAGTCCAGTACGGGAAGTCTCTCCCCGCAAACCGCTTGTCCATAGCGTTCTCAAAGCTCGTGCCCGGTTTGAGATGATTCGGATTGTAACAAGACCTGTTATGGCACATATGGCGAACCACTAAACCATCTGGAATGTCGCCGATAATGGCTTCATACACAAGCCGATGTAGTCGTTTACCGTTCAGTATCCCATACCCGCCACTGTCAATTGTGCCCGTCCATTCCCAGCAGCCAGCGTATGGTCCGCGCTTCCATTGCGGTGCATCTCTACCGCCGTATACAGATCCGTGCCGATATTCTTTCATGTAGCAGGCATCGCAGATCGGATTCAATCTGTTGCGGGGCGCTTTCTCGCAGTACTCTGTACTGCACTTTGTCCGGTTATGCGGCTCTTTCAAAAGTCCAGTGGGCGAGCCAGTTCTTTTCCATCTCGCCCAATGAGTTGTACACCAGCCGCGAGCCACGCTTTTGTTGACGCAGTCATCGACGGAACAGTCCGCTTGGTGTTTCTTCGGCGCCGCCATCTAATCTTCCCAAGCGCGTTTCTTTCGTTTACCGTCAAACCAACCCGCGTTGTTTTCCACTTCGTCATGGCAGAGTCTGCAAGTAGCTGCAAAATTCGAAGGCTCGCAAACAAGGTCAGGGCGCACAGACCTCGCTTTGATATGGTGGACTTCACCAGCCGTCCCGGCGCAATTCGGGGAAGCCTTTAACTCGCATTCAGGGTTGTCTTTCAGGTATTTGTCCGTCGCCTTTTTGAGTTCTTGGTTACGGGCTTTCGTTTTCTCCGACACCTTATTCAGCGGCTTCGACCGCTGCTGCCACGCACGGGCCTTGGTCGGGTCCGCCTTGGGACCCGACCCTCGCTTCAACGGAGTCTTCCGTTTCGGCGGCCCGCTACGCTTCACCTTAGAAAGGCTCCTCGTTCGAGTACTTCTCCTCAGAAGCGCCACTGTCACGGCCACGGCTACGGCCTCCGCCGTCGCTTCGCTTCGCTTCACGAGACGTCTTCGATTCGGTGAGACCAATCGAACGGGCCGTCACCTTCAAGGCGTCCGGCAAGAATGAGCCGAGGCGTTGCTGACGTCGATCTTCCCACGCCATGTTGTCGAACTGCTCCTGCGTCAGAGCTTCCGACTTCGGCGATACACGCTGCCCCTCAAAGATGAGAGTACCGGCCACCGAAACCTTGTCGCCCTTGGCGAAGTCTCCAGCGGAAACGATCTCGGCCATCTCTTCCCAGAACGTCACCTCGTACCAGGTGGTGTTCGTGGTGACCCAACCGGACTCAGCGTCTTCGTCGCGACGGGCGACGTTGACTGCCACCTTGAGAGTCCGGACTGGCTTGCCGGTGGTCGTGTGGCGAAGCTCGCCCATGTCTCCGATGTTGCCCTCGAACTGGATTGTTGCTGCTGCCATGCTATTGCTCCTCTGAGTTGTTGATTGCGTTGGCATTGTCTTCTACGACCTGATCGGCCGCTTCCTTTAGCGCCGCCACTTCGGCGGCCACTGCTCCTTCACCTGCCCGCACCATGAGCGCATAGTCCGGAATGAATCCGGGAAGCAGGTAGTGAGAGTTCTTCTTGCACCACATTTCTGTGGCAGCGCCGACTCGCATGAGCGCCCGCTTATGGGCGTCCGAGATCGCTTTCTTGAGCTGCTCGCCCATCGAGTACTGATCGTTGTGCGGATGCTCGCAAGCACCGGCTTCGTCAATCGACCAGCCTCGGCCGGGTTCGAATCCAATCTTCACTCGAAGGACCACGCCGGTCACGGCCATCGGGAGAGGTGGCTTGGCTTTCTTCTGGCCTCGCGCCGGGACCCCGTTGACTGGCCCCTTCAAGACTTCGATGACTTCTTGATCGTAGAAGCCGAAAACTTGCAGGACTTTCTGCGTGATCAGGATATGCGACACGTACTCGTTGGCGGGACTGTTGCCGCTCTTTGGTTTCGTCTCTACGAACTGGGAAGGCCACGGCTTCCAAAGCTGCGCTAACCGAATCCATTCGGAGTTCTTGAAAGGCTGTTGATCGATCCTGTCGAGCCAGTTCCTGTACTGCTCGCCGGTGAACCCGAGTTGAGGTTGAGTCATGTGTTTCTCCCTGTGTTGTTTTGCGACTGGGTGTTGCGTGCGGTGGGGTCCCTTCAGATTAGCAGAGGCAGTGAGCCGTAGCAAGGGCTGCCCCAAATTTCTCAGAAAGAATTCTGACAAACCACTAAAGAAGCCTGAGAGGATTCCGATACTTATATGGACAACAACAATTCAACCTGCTAACAATAGCAACACAGACAACAGGAGCAACACACAAAATGGAATCCATTCAGCAAATCCGGAACCGCTCAGCACTCGCAGACAAGGCAGTCAAAGTCCTCCGCAGCCTTGGCAACACCGACGGCTTCTCCGCCGACATGCTTGCCAACTGGGATGACCTCGCCTGGGACCTTCTCGCCCGCCAAGCCGGAGCGACCCGAGGAACCTTCTCCAACAACACCAAGGCCGTAATCGTTGACCGGTGGCACAACCACTGCGTCGTCGAAGCAGTCCTCAACGATGACGCTCACGAGTCCGCTCGACTCGGCGCAGCGGCATAACCAGATCCCCACAACAACAACCAACCAACAAGTAACAAGGAAACCAAACCAATGAACACCTCAACCATCATCAACCCAGTCCGGACATCAAACCTGACCGACGCACTCGAACGACTTCAAGCGCAAGCTGAACTGAAGTTCGACGAAGTCGTTCAGGCTAAGAACCTCCGAGCAGAAGGCGGCAAGATCATCCTTGCTGACGGATTCGGCGAAGTCCGCTTCGATCGTCTCACCCTCAACCCGAACGGAACCGCCCTGGGCGGCATGGCCCAGCGCCTTCAAATCGGAACCGGCAAAGCAGCCATCAAGCCCGGCAGCAAATACCTGAAGGACCTTCACGGACTGGCCGACCAGCACGCCACCGAAATGTTCGACTCGACGGTCAACGGCTTCCTGCAGGCACGCCCCGAGAAGCTCTACATGCTTCGAGCATTCGTCTCCCGAGGCGCAGCAGGCGAGATCGTCGACGACGGACAGGCAGTCCTCCGTGCGTTCCTGTCGAACCAGTACCGCCGCATGGATAACCTCGACATGCTTACGAGCGTGCTCGAAGGCGTTCAGCGTTCCGGTCACGAAGTCGAATTGAACCGGGCCGACATCTCCGACTCTCGGATGCGGCTCTCGTTCACGGTGCCCGGCGCCGACTTCGAAGCTCCCGACTTCCTGAAGGACTACGTGTCGCCCTATCCAGTCAACGGCCGCCACGGCGTGACCGGCGACGAACTGCCCGTCGTATCGGCTGGGTTCGTCGCGTCGAACTCTGAGGTCGGCGAAGGCGGCTACAACCTCCGCCCAGAACTCAAGGTCCTCATTTGCGACAACGGCATCACCATGGATGCTTACCGTGACGCTGCAGACATGATCGTGTCGAAGAAGCACCTCGGCGCAGCAGTCGGCGAAGGCATCCTCATGTCGTCCCGAGTCGCTGAAATCGAGCGTGACCTTTACACCGAGATCACCTCTTCAGCGATCGCCAGCTTCATCGACCCGATGTTCGTTGAGGGCATGATCGGCCAGCTCACCACCGACTCGGCAAAGTCTGTTATCTCGAACAAGGTTCACCTGATCGAGCAGCTCGCCAAGAAGGTCGGCATTCAGGAGACCGAGCAGAGCATGATCATCGAAGACTTCATCAAGTCTGGTCAGTCTGATCGTGCCGGTGGCGTACTGCAGGCCATGACTTCGGTATCGCAGCGTGTAGCGAACCCGGATCGGGCCGCTCACCTTGAAGCTCAGGCCGTCATGGCGATGCGTCTCGCTCCGCAGGTCTCAGAGCCGGTCGCTGCGGTCGCCTAACCCGCGGGAGGGGTGCGAAGAGGGAGTCGGCTTCGGTCGGCTCCCTCTTTCGCGTCCGGGATCTTGCCGCTAGCTGGACGGGTCGGCTAGGTTTCGGGGCATGCACAAAACTATTCTCGACAAATGGATCGACCATTACTTCAGTCTTGTCGAAGCTAACCCGAAGCTCGACGTGTCGCACCAGAACGTCATCAACCACGTGTGCGCAAAGATGGGTGCCGATGGGATTCGTCATTGGCTTTGGGAGAACCGGGAAGCCATTATCCGGCAGCGGGTATCTGCTGCCTCTCGGGCGAGACATCGGACCGTGCGCCGTAAGGCGGCTGCGGCGTTCGCTGAAGCTCTTGGCAGTGACGGCCCCTCGGAGATCATGCTGGCTCAACTGAAGTCCGAAGCGTTCGGGTTGTGGCATAAGGTCGACCGCCCAGAAGGCCCGACCTTTGTTCGGGCTGGCGACATGACGGGGTCAGATCATTCACGGATCGCGGAACGGTACGAGAATCAGGGCAACAGGATGATGCTTCTTGCTTCGTTCCATCGTAAGGTGGCGGCCAAGGTCGGCGATTCGACAGTCGGTGAAACGTACGGCGCTGAAGAGTATCTGCGGATGCTGGCGTCTATCGATCCGTCCGTGGATCTGCTGGACGATTCCGAAACCAACACCACAGGAGAATGAGATTATGACGTTGACCGATGCGAGAATTTCGCAGCCGACACCATTGGACGATCAGGTAAGGTCGGTGTTCGCTGCTGCGGGCGCCGAGCGGTACAAGCATCAGTGGGATGTTGAGCTTCACGTGTCGTCGCTCGCTGGCGGCGTCCCCGTGGACGCGAACGTGACGGAGGGTTGGCTGCGCACGAAGCTGGCCGATACTGATGACTTGATCCGGGATGCAGTCGCGGAGACGATGGCGGAGACCGGGCAAACGGTGGAGGAGGCCACAGCGACTGTGGCCGAACGTCGAGCGTTGACGGGGTTCAAGCGGGACAAGCGGGGCTTGTATATCGAAGGTCGTCAGATCAAATCGATGATCAAAGAGAACGCGAACATCGCCTGGCCGAAGGAACGGTGGGGGAAGGCTGCGAAAGGCTCGAAGGGTTTCATCGCCGAGCACGTCTTCTGCTTGGATGTCCGGGTGCCGCTGCTGCGCCCGTTGGAAGCGGGGATGGATGAGGGCGAGTCTGTTCTGGCCCCGGATGATGTTGTGGTGAACCAGTCGTTCATTTCGACGTTCCGGGGTACGGGGATTTCGTTGACTGAGGTTGTACCCGTGTGTCGTTTGAGGTTCCGGCTTGCTACGGATTACGACTTCTCGAAGAAGCCTGATGAGCGTGCTCGTAATTTCTGGCAGCACCTTTGGGTTGGTGCCGAGATGAACGGTTTGGGTGCGAAGAGGTCGCAGGGTTACGGCCGATTTGTTGTTACTCGATTTGATCCCGTCGCTCCGATGGGCTAGAACGTGGTTGGTCGATGGGATTCGTTCTCCGCATTGACTTAACACCACAATGGAAAGAGGGCCGGTCGCCGACCCCGGTCCTCTTTCTGGTTTTGGGGTAGGGTGCGGCATGGCTGATTCTGTTGTGTCGTTAGTGAAGAGTCCTCACGTGGTTGAGGGCGAGTTGTTGAATAAGTTGGTGTCGCTGATTGAGGCCGCCGGTTCGGACTGGGATGAGCAGGTGGTGCGGGGCTTGGCGGAGGAGGCCCAGTTTCTGTGGGATGACCGTCCTCCGATCCGGTTGGAGAAGGTGCGGGAGCAGTCGGCGTCAATGTTGCGTCAGTATCGGGAGATGTCTGATCGGGCGAATATTGAGGGCGTGTGGGGTGCGGGTGCCCGGTGAGGGTTGGCGATCAGTCGGCGCTGCTGCGTGCGTTGGACGAGTTGTATCCGGAGCCGTCGGGTCCTGCGGCTACTCTGTTGGATGTGCAGATCGCTGCGTATGCCGCGGTCGACGCGTCGGGGAATTCGTTCGTGGCTTACTCGATGCTTTTCTCTTCGGGTTTGGTGGAGTGGGTGGATGCTGATGGTGATCCGATCCCGGCCGGTTGGTCGTTGGCGTTGGAATGATTCGAATGGCCTATTTACTCTTTGACCATTCCGGGCGATAATAAATACATAACCAAGAAGGACATAGAGCTTCCGCTCAGGCCCACTCACAGAAGGACCGCAAATCGGAAGACACAACATAGAAAGTTTCGCAAGCGAAACCCACTCAATCCACCCGGACCGGCGCAGCCACAGTTCCGGAGCCACTGTAACAGGTAGGGGGAAAGAGAACGGGAGCCACTCTCACAGGCTGGGATGGTGCGAGAGCTTGCGAGTTCGACAGGATCTGATTCTTAGCCCTCGGGCTGAGGGACTGCGAGGTTGGGAGAGACAAGCTTCGGCTTGGGCGTGACTCACTCGCACCACACATACCGCAAACCAGCGGGCGTGACAATCAGCGCCGCCACCAAGCACAACCCCCGGGGGTTGGGTGGGCGGGGATCAGATCTGACGAATCACAGCAAGAGATGGTGTACGAGGAAAGGCAGGCGGTACCTGCGGATCTGTCGATCATTGCGCTGCGGTTCGGAACGAACGCCACAGGCAAGCCGAGCGCGACACTCGGGACGCTAACTGGTCGCCTAGACCCGTCGTTCGAAGAGGAGAACAACCTGTGGAAGTCAACCTTATCTGAGACGATGAGGTTGGCGCCGGGAGCCGAGGCTAGAGCCTCACGATGGCGGAGAGCGAAACTCCGGGCTTCTACGAAATGGGCCAAATTACCCATTGTGTTACCGCTCCAAACGGGCGATAATATATATATAACCACATAGCTTAGTCATCAGGGCCACTGCCGGAGAAATACCGGCAAGCACCGCAAAGGGCTAGCACAACATAAAGATCACCAGCAGCAGACATGCCGCGGAACTGAACGGGCGCACTACAGGCCTTATGACCACCCGATTCGAGGGTTAAGCACCGGTTCCCCTAACGCCCCCCTGACTGCTGGGAAAAACCAAGTTGTCTATCACGTGAAGGGTACCGGATGCCGAAACTGCCGGGGGCCAACTTGACCAGTAGAGAGAGCCACGCTGCCCGACACGATCGAGGCCACAATGCACCTCTCTCGGCTACTGGTAACCAAGTCTCCAACAGTCTCGGTAGGCAGCCCCTACCCACAACCCGCAATCGAGCGGAGTGAAACAGAGATACGACCCACTGCCCGAATATCCAAGGGGAGTGAAAACATTGGAAGAGACACAGGAACGAAGGGAAGGCCACCGCTTAGCAGGTGGCTACACCTCCAAGTCACCGGAATGCTGCCGCCCGTCATAGCGGAGATGAGCCGGATCGAGTCATGATGCCTCGGTCGGAATCAAGCGCTCATCTTGATTGAGAAACATCACAGCGATCAGCCCCTAGAGGGTTGAGCCGGAGCACGGACCACAGCGGCTGTGAGGCGAGGAGCAAGGTGTAGCGAGCGCCGGAAGAAAGTTCCTGAATGCTGCAAACCACGTAGCCCGCGATTCACTCGGATAGATACCGCAGTCGAGAGGATCGAACGTGCACGCCGTGAAAGTCGGAGGAAGAGCTGCAGCATGAAAGGCCTAGGGCCTCAGTGACAGACCAGAACCGAAAGGTGACGGAGTAAACGCTGAGCGAGTAGCGACCGACGGATTCAGCCCCAACCCCAGTACCACAGCCCGAATATCCAAGGGCATCGTGAAACCAACCGGGTTGGGGCTTTCGTCGTTTTAGCCTCGGGCGAGAAGATCGGTCGCGGACTGGGGAAGCTGGTCGAGCGAGTCCGACTTCGGCGCCTGGAGCTGGGACTCGAAGTAGTCTTCGAGAATGTCGGCGACGAGGCTTTGAGGCATCGCTTCGGCGTAGGAGACGCCCAGCCCGAGATCGGTGAACGCCTTGAGCACCTCGCGGTACTTCGCTTCATGAGTGAGTTCCCGTCGAGCTGCTTGGACTAGCTTCGCGGCGAATTCTTGGGCTTCGGTCCGAGCGAAGTCGAATGTGTTGCCGTAGATCTCGACTCGGATGTGTCCGTGTTGCGGCGAAGCTAAGAACTTGAAATCATTGGTCATGGTCGGCACTTTACTGGACGGTGGCTGTCGTAGGCCATTCGGATCATCTTGCTTGTTTGGCTAAAGGTTCACCCCTAAACTCCGATAATATATATACAAGCACATAGCAGCCATAGAGACGAGTAAGACGCTCTCACCGGAACCGTAAGGATCTAGCCCGGGAGTCTCGCAGGAAGCGATAGAATCGAAAGACGGATGCAGGGTTAAGCCCTACAGCTTCACACGCTGAGCATTCACGTAATCCAAGCGCCTTCGGGCTGCTTCATCTGGTACAAGGAGGAAGATGAAAGCACACGAATTTCTAGTCACCGAGTTGTCAACACGGAGGCAGACAAGCGACTGCTGGATTTGGCCTTACAGTTCAACCGCAGACGGATACGGACAACTAACCTTCCAAAACAGGAAGCTCAAAGTCCACCGTCGAGCATACGAACTTGCTAAGGGTCCAATCCCGTCAGGCCGCCACATTCTGCACTCGTGCGACACACCAACCTGCTACAACCCGCAACACCTTCGAATCGGCACTCACGCCGACAACATGAGGGATAAGGCGAAGCGTGGCCGAGTGGTCGTGGCTAACCCGTTCCCGTCGAAACTGACGGAATCAGATCGGAAAGAAATTCGAGTCAAGCACGCTAAAGGGGGGATCCTTCAAAAAGATCTCGCTAAGCAGTACGGCGTGTCTGAAGCTTTGATCTCAAGTTTCCTGCACTCCAGACAAACCCGCAGAGGCGGGGAGAGAGCGCACACGTCGCCAGCCCTTCGGGGAGGGCGGTACACGACTCTCGGGCCTGACGGCCTGCCATTGACACCAGCGCCGCAGCAGGCGCTGGGAGAGGTACAACGAAGGAACCAAGCGAGACCGCTTCGACTCACCGGCGACGGGGAGGATAAAGACCCTGAGAGATTCCGGCCGTTGGTAGCCGCCGGAATCTTTCAGCACGTTTTACGGGCATCGGTAATCAGGCCGCCACGCCGGGATCAAGCCCGGCAGCCCACGAATACAGTCACCCAACACCATTAGGAGAACGAGAACTATGGGTATGTTTAGCTGGTTCGCTCAGAACGACGACGAGCAGATCTGCTCTGACGATGGACACAAGCGTCCTGTCGTGATGATCGACAACAAAGGAAACCGCTGGTGCGAAACCGACTACGAAGGCTACGGAGTCTTCGGAGGCAAGGACTTCTACGCTCTGGCCGCTGAGATGAACGGAATTGCTGACCCGGCGATGGGCGACGACGAGAACCGTATGCTCGGAATCGACATGAATAAGCCAACCGCTGTCGCGGTTTGGCCGAACCTGATTCACGGCGACGCCGACACTCCTTGGGAGTGGATCGACGAAGAACCCGAGTCGGACCCGAATCAAGGCTGGTTCATGGACGACGACGACGACGACGACGACGAGTGTGGTTTCTGTGGCCGGTAGTATCACCATGTCCTTCGAAGACCTTTCGGTCGAAGACGCCAAAGAGCTTTCGAACCTCCGGGCCGCGCAGCTGAGACGCGACGCGCTGAAAGAAGCCGCAGCGTCGCAGCGTCGCAACAGTCTTGCGCTCGATGAGGCGCTAACCGGGAAGTAGAAGATCAAGGGTTCCTGCGCCTTCAGGGTGGTTCCGTAAACGCAGGGTTCATCAGATTAGGGAACCGGGCTTCGGTCTTGGTTCCCTGTCTGACGTTTTGGTACCGTGGACGTATGGGTCGCAAGAAGAAGGATCGAGACGATCCCGAGTATCTGCGCCTGTCTCGGTTGACTGAGCCGACGTGTTGGGATGATGCCGGTTGGCGTGCCCTGAAGAAAGTTGATGCCGAATGGGCGGAGCTTGCGTGGATGGGTTTAGCTCGCATGGCCCGGACCCGTCTGGTTGCGGGTGTCTCGTTGACGCAGGCTGATCGGCTCGCTCTGGCCCGCCACCCCGACGAGTGCTATAGTGTCGTTCATGCCGTCGACGCCACGCCGAATTAAAGCCTTCCTGGTCGTCACCTCCTCCGGAGGGATGAGAGTCGTGAAGAAGAAGCCATCCACGCTCGGGGGCGGAGAGATCTGCGTCGAACTGAACTTGACCTTGCCCCGCCCACCGGCAGTATCGGCGACCGTCGACATTGTCTTGCCAGAACCGCCACCTGCTGCCGTTGAGGCATCCATCGGAGAATGGGAACCGAATGATTGATATCGAACACCTGAACGACAAGACCACGATCCTCAAAGGGATCGTCGGGTCGCAGGCCTACGGCCTCGCTACACCCGAATCTGATACCGATTATGTCGGCGTGTTCACCTACCCGCCCGAGCGGGCTTGGGTTCGCGTTGGCGGTTCGAACGCCGAGAACGATCGGAGCCTTTCGGTCGTGACGAAGGACCCGGATTGTTCGATGCATGAACTCACGAAGGCCGTGAAGCTCATGGCGAAAGGCAACC
Source organism: uncultured Acidimicrobiales bacterium (assembly GCA_937991435.1). Lineage (GTDB taxonomy): Bacteria > Actinomycetota > Acidimicrobiia > Acidimicrobiales > UBA10347 > UBA10347. The sequence goes on along the minus strand of CALKPY010000007.1, from coordinate 13,222 downwards.
CGGCGATTGTGGAACTGCTATGGCTTCCGGACGAACTGTATGTCGAGACGACCCCGGAGGGCCGGGTTCTTCTTCAGCATCGAGACGCGATCACGTCGCAGGCTTGCCGGAACGCGTATGTCGGTTACGGCCGCGCTCAGGTTAAGCGCCTTGAAGTGGACGGGAAACCGCCGACCAAGAACTTTGGTGATGGCCGCAAGTATGTTCGGCACATGGTGCGGCTCATGCTGCAATGCGAGGAGCTGCTCGCGACCGGTCGACTGGAAGTAAAGCTTGCCGGTTGGCAGGTGAATGTTTGCCGGGAACTCGAAGAAGCAGATTACGCCGAGGTGGTCATGTGGATGTCCGACCGGATCAGGATGATCGATTCGATGGAATCTGATTTGCGGCCGGAACCCGACTGGGACGCTATCAACAAGATGCTGATCGAGATTCGGTTGGCGGGCCTCCATGGCTGACCGGGAGACGATGGAGAAGATGGTCCGCGATCTCGGGCACAAGATCATTGCGGACGTTCAGGTTCTAGAGAGGGCGATCGCAGAGAACCCGGAAAGTCCTGACGCGCTTCATTTCAGGTCGGCGGTCATGTCGGCCCGCGCTGGGTTGGCGAACGCCTATGCGACGCTCGCTACCCAATCTGCGGTTTCGGCCGTCGCTGATCCTGCTGAGCTGATGGCGAAGGCCATGGCTGAAGGGGTTACGGCGTTTGAGCGCGGCTGATTTTGGTTGGCGTCTCGTTCAGGTTCTTGCGGTTTGTTCGCTGTTCCTGTTTCTGGGTTCGCTGGTTCTGTCGCCTGCCCCCGATCCTTGGCTGGCTGATACGCCGGTGGCGGCTGACCGCGAGGCGGCATTGGTCGAGCAGTGGGAGAACGATATCGTTCCCGAGTTGTCTCGCCTTCTGGTGGACGCTGCGATCGACGCTGAGGGTCTGGTTGCGTCTGAGGATCCGGAGGCTTCGTGTCGGGCTATCACGGCGTCTTGGGGCGCGCCTTATGATGGTGCGCTTCCTGTGGTTGGGGGTGACGTGTTGGCGGCTGCTATTGCTGCGTCTGAGCATCCTGCTGCGGCGGGCGCGTATCGTGCCCGGTTCTTGGATTGGGCGTCGGTGGTGTTCCGTTGTGATGGCGGGTTCTGGCGTCCGGCTGTGTGGGCTGCAAATAATTTCTGAGGGTTTCGCTAAAGGTTCCCCGACAAACGTCGATAATATATATATGAACGCAACGGAAATCATCGCAGAAGCAGAAGCCCTCATGTGCGAGGCAGCCGACCTCCACCGGCCAGACCTCATCCGCAAGGCTGAGAACCTCCGCAACCGGGGCCTCCGCCTCCAAGCACAAGAAGCCCAGGCACAAGCCTAAAGAACCGGCACGAAAGGCCGATAGATAGATATGACCCTAACCAAACAAGAAGCAGCCTACCGGATGGAAATGGATATCCGGGACAGCGGCTGCCCCGGATTCCCCGACAAGCAAGACCTCGCAAAAGCATACGACGAAGCCATCAAATACGGCGACGACAGCGTATGCGTGAAGATGGACTACGAAGTCAACTTCTCGGTCGACACGGTCGCAGCCTACTTGGGGGCGATCATGATCGACGCAGTCATGGCCGACTGGTCCGACAGCGACGGCGACACCGTCAAGCTCGAAGAGATCACCCGAAACGATCTCAACACCGGCGACGAGATCGTCATGTCCTCCGGCATCGACGGCGACACCTTCGAAGTGTGGGCGACCGCCACCGTCCGCATCGACGACGAGAAAGTCTGGACCGGAGACGACGCCTACATTGCCGGACCTAAGACCGACTTCCTCCGGGTCATCCGATGACCGCCTACAAAGAGATCCCGGAAGGACCCCGGATCCGAATCGATGGAGACCTGATACCGGCCATCGGCCATGAACAGGACAAGCTGTTCGCGTTCGGGGAACAGTTCGGGTATCGTCTCGTTGTCGGCGCCGACTCGTACGACGAGGCAGAAGAAATCGCTCACGAGCACGGCGTCGGGCTACTAGAACCAGTCGACTGGGACGCAGACCTCCCAACGTTAGCGGACTACCTCGACGACGGGCTACCCATCGATACGGAAGCCCGCAAGCAAGCCGCCGCAGAACAGGCCGCGGCCGCTGGAGACCTAGTGCACGTCGACGGAATCGGCGAATGCTGGACCGACCCTCACGCGATCAGTCAGCAGCTGTGGGTTTACTCGACCTGACCCAACCACGGCACGCCATTGCTTCAACCGCAGCGTCTTGATCCAGTAACGCCCACAAATCGTCCGGGTCGTCGGAAGCCACAACAAGAGGCAACAACACGCCACGCTTCTCGGAACGGCGCCGAAGCCATTCCATCAAAGCCGTCCAGCCGTCCACGTCTTCGTCGGCCATCGGCGGGATGAAGAGAACGGCGGCGTTATCGAGCTGATCGTTTGTTACTGATCCGATGAACTGGTTCTGCCAGTCGAGCACGTCTTCAAGATCGTTCACCCCTCGGTAACCTCATCGACCATCTCAACGTGGCCTTGCATGCCGTGCTGGGGGCAGCCGTGCTGATCGACCGCGACCCCACCGCCGTCGATCGGCACAGCCCGGTGGTGCTTGTACTTGTTGTTCTGGAAAACAAGACTCACGACGTCTTTCAGTTCGGCGCCGAGGTTCATGGCGTGCTCTTCGCGAAGCAGAACGATCTCTTCAGCGTGGCTGATCCGAACAGACCTTTCCCGGTAATCGAGATCCATGTCGACCATCGTTTCAAGCTCGGCGATCTTGTTCTGCTGGCGCTGGTCTCGCTGTCGGTGTTCGGAGAGTTCCTCCGCCAAATCTCGGGCGTCTGCCTGCAAGCTTTCGACTTTCCGTTCAAGACGATCGGCCTCTTCGAGTCGGTTCTTGATGTAGTCGACCTGCATCTGTGGCAGGTGCTCGCCGAGCACGTTCTGAAGATCTTGTGTTAGGTCCATAGCCGGACGTTAGCGCAGCCCAAAAGAATTAGGAAATTAGGCCTAAAGGTTTTCGCAAAACGTGCCGTAGATATAAGCATAAGCAACAACAACCCCCCAAGAACAGGAACCACCACAATGAGCAACAAGATCGCAAAAGCAGTAACCGCAACACTCGTAGCACTCGGAGTAATCCTCGGAGCGCTCGCACCGGCAGCAGAGGCTTCAACCCCCGAGCTGATCGAAGTAGTCGAAATCGACGAAGGCGTAGAAGCCATCGAGATCACCGAAATCGACAACGGTGGCGACGCCATCGAGATCAGCGTCAAGTGTGCAAAGAAGACCAAGAAGGTCGCCAAGCTTCAAGGTAAGAAGAAGACCAAGAAGAACAAGGCGAAGCTTCGCCAAGCAAAGCGCCAGATGCGCAAAGCCTGCCGATAAGGCAGCAGTCATCAGGAGAAAGCCCCAGTCGAAAGGCCGGGGCTTCTTCCGTTTCTACGTAACAACGCGACCTACAGTGCGCGTTAGCGCATACATCCGGGGCTTGTGCTGTAGTGTTATTGGCATGACTGCACCCACGGCACCACACCTTTACCCGCAGAACCGGCACCCGCTCGGAGAGCTACCGGGCGGACTATGCGACGAGTGCCTGAGGCCTACCCGAGTTCATAGCCGAACTGAGCGGCGCGAGTGCGAAGCTAGACTGGCTGAACTTCAGTAGATTCGACGTCGATGATCCCGGACCCGAGTTCACCGGCTACCGGCAACGGCATCAACTCGTCGAGCACATTCTCGGCGTTCGTGAGCGGCGAGTTGGCGTCCAACTCAAGCCCGGCGGTAAGAACGGCTGTGCGCGACGGAGCGTCCAAACCGAGCAGTTTCCGTTTCTCTGCCATGGCCGATAGAACTAGCTTCATGGCCTGATCGTCGCCTTCGACGAAGGCCCGCCGGTACCGGGTGCGAATAAGCGCCTCGTAGCGTGCTGCTTCGACATTGATTAGGTCTTGCCGTTCGGCTCCGCCGAGATCGGCGCCGAGGACTTTCATGCCTTGTTTCACTGCCCAGGCTGCTGCTCCTCGGCCGTCGTAGCCGAGCCTTTCAGCGATTTCGAGATCGGTGAAACCGGCGATCCTGAGTTTGGCTGCGTTTGCGTGCCGTTCGTCTGTTTCGGATGAGTCGAAGATCTCGGGGTCTTCGACGGCTTCAATCGCTGGCATACTGGAACTATATCATGTCAACGCGCGAGGCAGCGTAGGCAGGCGGCGTCGGTTCGGGGCGTGTTGAGTGGGCGAGTCGTATCGGATTGGATGGTTACGGTGCGGATAGTCTTACGGAGTGGGGTGTGTTCGGGCAGGCAAGGCTGGTCAAGTGGGTAGCAGAGGACGGGAGCGGGTAGTGAGGGTCAGTCGTTAGCGGTTGCGTTTACGGGAAGCTCTCGCTTCTTTCCGTTTGCGGCGGCGTTCTGAACGGACTACTTCAGGATCCCGGCCGGTCGCTTTGTAGATGACATATCCGGCATTGTCGGCCAACAGGCTCATCGGAGCGAAGTAGCCGATCTTGCCGTACCCGGCTTTCCTATGTGGGTATTGTCGATCGTAATCGAAACGGGGGTCCATGGACCGGCAGCCTATCCGATCATCGAGTCTTCAGACAACACGGGAAGCTCTCCAAATCGGTCGGCATCCCATGGCATATCGGGAAGCTCTCGCTCGGCGAGGGCGGTGTCGCAGGCTGCGCATTCGCCCGGCTCAGAAAGGAGGAGGTGCTGATCGAGTGCCCTTAGTGGGTTCATGCAAATGAACCAGGCTCGTTGCGAGTGTTCTAAGCTTGTCTGGCAGACGGAGCATCGGGTGCTGTAATTCGAGTGGTTCCGGGCCTTCAGCTGGTTCACGGCCTCGACGCAGACGGCCCGGTGAATGGCGGCTGCTTCGGAAAGGTTGGTGTCCATGTTCGCTGATGCTAGCACGGTCCGCTAAGGTTGCCGCACCATGCCTGACGAACAATGCCTCCTAGGCTCAGAAGACGCCCGTTGCGGAACCGCTAACGGCTACACCAACCTTGAATGCCGCGGACAAGCGTGCAGGCAGGGCTGGTCCATTTACCATTTCGAACACTTCGGGACCGCTGCCAGGGAAGAGCGACTTCTCGCCGAAGGCCTTGTCTGCCAGCATCCCGGCTGCGAGCGCGGCCAGTACGCGAAGGTGTCCGGCTACTGCCGGATGCATCACGCCAAGTTTAAGCGGACTGGGTCGTCTTACGGCGTGTACGGCCCGCCGAAGAAAGTCGAGACCGTTACCGATGATGATGTTGCGGATGCTGCGCTTGCTCCTCGGGACGACGCTGATTTGTACTTGTCAACGTAGAGAACCTAATCTGACGAGCATGCGACCACAACCGCCCAACCACGGCGGCCTCGAAGCCCACACACCCAACGATCAGATCGGCCCGCCACCCGAAGGCATGGAACGCTCATGGTGGCCCAAGACCGGCCTCGTGCTCACCCACCACGCAGAAGACGGGTGCGAAGGCGCATGCCCCATCCACGCACCCAGCGACCATCACATGACAAGCTGGCCCCTACATTGGCGACCAGACCGCGGCATCTTCGAACGCCTCTGCGAGCACGGCGTAGGACACCCCGACCCGGACACCATCCGCCACATCCAACGAACAACCGGCTGCGACAACGGAACCCACTGCTGCGATGGATGCTGCTAGGTAAGATCCGACAGGCCGGGCAAGGTGACCGTTGAGGTAGTTTCGATCCAAACCCGAGCGCCACACGATAGCGGCTTGTCGCCGTACACGAGTTTCGACGGGCCATCGATATGAGCCTCGGCGCACTTGATCGAACCTGCTGAGGTCTGGACGGTGAGGGGGTTCGGGTCTCGTTTGCGGATCAGCTGCTGGTCGACGTGCAGGCGCTTGATGCGTCCTTCGGTCGCTGCGAGCTTGACACGCTCTTCGAGTGGGCTGCTCATGGCGCCGAAGCGAGGTGGGCTTCGAGAGTTGCCTCGGCGACCTTGAGGTCGGCCTCAAGCTTGGCGATTACCTCGGCGGGTGCGCCTTGCGTTTCGGCGGCGAAGATCTGCTGCTCGATTGCGGTGACGGGTACGGCGAGTTCATGCTTGGCTTTATCCCAGGCGATGCACTTGTTTTCGAATGCGGTTGCGTTGCTCATATATATATTATCGTCTGGTTTGGGTCGTTTCCCAATGGGCCATTCGGATCATTCTCAAACTAGCATCGGCGACATGGAAGAAACACGCCGCACCCTCGCCGATGCCCGAGCCGAACTCGACGACGTCATTGCCAGAGTCGAAGACCCGTGCATGCGAGTCGACCTGATCGAACGCCTCATCTGGATCGGCATCGATCTCGCAGAAAACACTGAACTCCAAATCCTGATGGGCCAACCAAACGAAGAACCCGTCTGGATACCGGCATCAGCAGATCGATTCGTCCGGCAACAAGCACTCATGGGTCAGGTCATCGAAGACCCGCTCTACGGATCCTGCGACGCCGATAGTCTCCTGTTCCGATTCTGGGGAACGCTCCTCCAGTACGACCCGTCCCTAGCTGGACGATACGAGATCTCTACTGCTAAGTTGCACGGATGACCAACGACACCACTCGACCCACCGTCCTAGTTGACCAGGATGGCGTGCTTGCTGATTTTGATCTTCGCTACTGGGACGAAGCAACCCGAATCTGGAACAACTCAGCCGCCAACAAAACGTTCTGGCCGTGGGACATCCAATCACTCGACGATCAGGAACACCGATTCCTGAACGAGCACCTCATCGACCCCGGCTTCGGTTTCGCCGTCATGCGCGAGCTAGTCGTGAACCGGCCCGGCTGGTTCGCCTCACTCCCCCCAATCGAAGGCGCCGCCGACGGATTGAACGAACTAGCCGAACACGCCGACGTGTGGATCTGCACGAAACCGCTCGAAGCGAACCCGACATGCCGCGACGAGAAAGCGGCATGGCTTGAACTTCACATGGGTGAAGGCTGGTCGAAGCGAATGATCACGACGCCGAACAAGTCCCTGATCCGCGGGCAGCTCCTTCTTGATGACGCTATCAAACCAGAGGAAGCAGCGGTCGCTGAATGGCGGCCTGTTGTTTACGATCAGCCTTTCAACCGGTCTGTCGATACCGGCTGGGCGCGGTTCAGTTGGCAGGGCGGGGCTGCGCCTCTTCTCGATCTTCTCGACTGACTGGTCAAGGCTGCCCAAACCACTGCATCGGCCCTAAAGGTTTGACCCGTTCGGGTCGAAGACTAAGGCATGCTTGCACAACTATTTATCGGTCTCTTAGCCGTCATCGGCGTCCTTGTTGGCGCGTTCTGTCTGTTCTGCGTCTGGACGGTCGGGTTCGCTTCGCATCGTGACTCTGAAAGGCAGGGCGACGACTGGTGGCTGGATGGGTCCGTTCATTCGGAACCACGAGCAATGGTGCCTTACTTGTCATATGTTCTTCCAGTGGTGGTGATGTTCGGTGTCACCAGCACCTTGAACAAGCTGGCGGCCTCAACCGTCATGTTGGGCAGTGCCCCGATCGTCGAACCGGTTGCGGCGTGCGTCGCGATGTCGTTCTGGCTCACGGCGGTGCTTGTGACTGGCTCAGCAATTCAGGAGACTTTCACTCGCCTGTGGGTCGACCTGCTCGGATCAGCCTGCTGTGTCGTGCTCGGGTTCGTGGTCCTGCACGTTTGGGTCGGGTTCCTATAACTATTAGGACGGCGGCGTGTAGACGAGACCGTAGAGTTCTGCGATCTCTTGGGCGTGCGTTTCGCCGACCAGCCCAAACCGGCCTGCTTTATGGTTCCAGTTGATGTAGCGGTCATGGAGGGCTTGCAGTCTGCTGGCGAGCCTAACGCCTTGAGGCGTGTCGGGCCAGGCGATGCCTGCAAGCTCCGGGTATTCTTCTCGAAGCCAAGTGAAGCTTTCTCCGGGCATCTTGCTGGCTGGGTGGTCTTTCGGGATGTGCGCGCCGATAGCGCAGGAACGGCCGCAAGCGTCGCTGAACGTGCACGTGGTCCCTGTGGTGGCTCTGACGCCTTGTTGTCGTAGGTGGTCGACGGTCTTGTCGTAGTAGGTTTGAGCGTCCACTAGAGAGGCGCCGGTTCTTCGGCGTATTGGGCGGGGTCGTCTTCGGGCGCCCTGTGGGTTGCGGGTTCCATTGCGTTTGCGATCCGGCGTAGGTCGGTGGCGATGCATACGAGGGCTTGTGCTGTGAGGGTTGCGCCGAGTAGTCCTGTGTAGATGGCGCCTTCGTCGTAGTCGGGGATGGTTGGGAGTTCGATTCGTTTAGCCATACGAAGACAGTATCACACGATGCGGGTGAATGATAGAACGGCGACACCGTCAGACTGCGACACCGACCACTCGTACATCTCCGGCATCGGCGGATACGACATCCACGTCGTCAACGACACGAGCACCGGCACGCCAGCACGCCACGCAGCCAGTCGGCCATGCTCGTCCAGCTCGATCGACCATCCCTCGGGAACGGCCAACCTCAGCTCGGCGTCGATGGACGGCCGTCGAGCGAACTCTTCAGCCATTTCCATGATCTGATTCAACCAAACAGCTTCGCTCGGGCTATACATCAGCCGTCTCCTTAACTTCCCGGTAGACCCGCACCTTCACGCCAGACTTCGGGTTAACCCGAGTCTCTCCAGTGTTGTAGATATCGCCTTCGAGTACGAGTTCCCTGATCCGCGCCGAGATCGACTGATGCGAATGGTCCGGGAACAGAAGCTCTACCTCGGCGCAGGTGAGACCGCGCCCGTGGCTGTCCTGCTGGAAATGCTGCAGGATCTGTTGCCGGATCTGTCCGGCCTTCGGGGCGATCTTGGCGGCACCTGCTGCGGATGTCGGCGATCCGTGGACGCGTGGCGGCGCCCCGTTGTAGAGGCTGCCGTAGTCGCCTCTCCAGCGTGCAAGCTCGCGTTGGTGTTCGATTAGTTTGGTTCGGAGGTCGGCGATCTTGGCGTCTTTCTTGTCGCATAGCTCGCAGTGCCCGAATCCGGGGAGTGGGATATCTTCGATCATCCCGCTACTTTAGCGCAGGGTTACACCAGCGGCAAGAAGAACGCTAACGCCACCCCGGCGACCACAAGCCCACACAGGGACAGGAAGAGCACGAGTCGGATCAAGGCCGTCAACAATTCATCGTCCACGGCGAGAAGGTATCAGCCCGGCCGGTCACTCGACCAACCGGGCCAACTCCTTAGCCTTTGAATTTCATCGTGCAGCCAGCCGTGAAGGCCTCGCACATTCCTTTGGGCCAAGACCCAAAGAACATTGCTGCGGCCTGTGCGTCTTCCCCGAATGCTCCGCGCCATGCGTTCTGGCGAGTGTCCGAGTTCGATGCTGCGCACCGTTCCCAGAACTCGGGGTTAGCGAAAGCTGCTTCCATGTCTTCGTCGGCGGCCCATCCGAACCGGGCAGCAAATTTCATTGCTCGTCCTGCTCGGTCAGGGGACTCCATGAACCGGTCAAATGCGTTTCCGCATGCTCGTATGGTTCCGGTCTCCATGTCTGCCATTCCGTTGAAGGGATCCCGGAAGGTTCCTTCTGCGTCTATCGACATTGCGTTCCATGTGAAGTCGCGGCGTGCTTCGTCGTCCTCGAAGGTCCCTTCGGTGCAGAAGGCTGGTTTGCCGTCTTTGTCCCACGGGCCGTGCTCTTTGCGTGCCCAAACGAAGTCGCAGTCTTCTTCGAATCCTTCGACCCGTACTTTGAATGCGAAGGTGGTTTCGGCGGTTGCGACCCATTCTCCGAAGGTGGAGAAGTGTGCAACTGCGTCTTCGAAGGTTGAACCCTCAGGGCCTTTGACTACGAAGTCGAAGTCGTTGGAGGGGACTCCCATGGCCCAGTCGCGTACGGTTCCGCCGACTACTCGTGCGGTCCATCCGTTGCCGGTGAAGTGTGCTGCTGCTGCGGCTATTTGGTTGAAGGTTTCTTGCGATGCGTTCATATATATATATTATCGTCCTGTTTCGGTGAGACTTTAGCCACTGGAGCAGATTTCTCAGAAATCTTTTTTCGAGAAAACTCCTCAAGTGTCACCCAGACCCGTCGATAATATATATATGAACACGAACATTACCATCACCACAAGCCAAACCGGACACCAAGGCCTCATCAACGAAACAGTAGCCCGCAACACCAAAGCCATCCAAAGCTTCATCACCAGCGTCGACAACTGGAACGCAGGCAAACGCAAAACCCCCGTAAGCAAAGTCGCCAAGTACCGAGCCTACGACCAGGCAATGACCCTCCTCAACCTGATCGAAGGCCACAACCTCCCACGCTGCGGAACAGTGGACGACCTCCGCAACGCAGTAGCCGCCGGTAAAGCCGCACAAGCCAACAACCGATAGGACCCGCCATGAACACCTACATCGCACTCCAAGACAAGCGCAACAACAAGATCCACATCGGCAAAGCCATCCCGATCGAGCACGCCACCTACGGATGCCTGATCGTACGCGACGTGCCCGGCATCTTCGATGGCGGCCAGTTCGACGGACCCGAGCATGTCACTGACGACACCGTCATCGATGACTGCGAGCGGGTCTGGCTGCTCGTTGACCCTGAGGGCCAAGAGGTTCGAGTCTCCGCCGAGACATGGGAGTCCATCGGACCGGACGAGGGCAACCTCGCCGAGCATCTGATGGTAGCCCGTGAGGACGGCGGCGTTCCTTCTCCATCGCTGCAGGCTTGGGCCGATTGGCGCTGGTAACTTCAGCCGGGGTTGTCGTAATCCCAGCCGGGGTTGTGCAGCCCGGCCGCGTCGAATCCGTGCTTGCCGTCACTGACTAACGGCATGACTTAGTCCCAGAGGGCGAGAAGACCGCCAATGAACCCGATCACCCCGAACACGATCCAGCCGACCATCCAGCCGAACCCGAACCGGATCGCTCCGATTACGGCCGAGCTTGAATCGACCGGGTCCGCTTGGAGAGCGTCCACGAACTGGACTCCCCCACCGAAGATCATGAGGTACCCGCCGATGTAGACGCCAGCCGCGGCGCCGAGCAGGACGATGGCAATTCCGAGTAGTCGTTTCATGGGGCCACCTTAGCATCCTGTTTGGCATGCGGGTGTAGGTCGTTTGGCCTGTTGTTTCGGTTTGACTCAAGGTTCCCAGCAAAGCGTCGATAATACATATATGAACGCAACACAGTACAACGTAGTCATCACCGACCGGGTCTTCAACACCACCCGCACCGAAGGCCCAATGGCCGTGGAAGCAGCGCAGGCCCGAGCCTGTGAGCTTCACGGCAAGGCCGGTATCGACACCACAATCCGCCCCGCATGAGCTTCACCAGTCAAGAACTAGATGCAGCCAGTCAGTGGGAGCAGAAGCTTCACCGCCTCGGTACTCTCGTGCGAGCCGCCGAGGTTACCTGCGACGCAGCGCTTCAGCAGGGAGCGCCGGACGATGAGATCTTCCGCCTTCAGCAGCTGGTAGACATAGCACAGGCCGACCTGTACGCACATGAGAGGCTGGAGCCGTGACACCGAACACAATGTGGGAGGACGTCAAGGCCCGAGTCGATGCTGAAGGCGGGATGCCGCGAGCTGTACTGCATCGAATCGATTCGTCCGCGATCAGCGTCTACGTGATGGCCGTGTACTCGGATGGGGTCGCCGTGTACCGGGAGGCCGATCTTCAGGGCGACCCGGCGTTCATTCCGTGGACGGCTATCGGCCAGTTGAAGTTCTCTTCATGAGTAGGTTCGATCGAGCAGAAGAATGAAATCCTGCGGCTGATGAACCGGCCGATGGTGTCGGCTGCACAGCCGATCGAGGAGGACCTGAAGTCGTTGTACGAGGGCGAGTGATCATTCGTCGTTGACGGGTTCCATGGCGTCACAGTATCACAGTATGCTATCTTGGGGGGATGAGTCGACACAGTCAGAGCACAGCAGAGCCTGAGCGGTCTTCGTGGCATTGCGAGCACTGCAGGATGGTTCGGGTCACGATCCCGCCTGCGCCGCAGTGCAGGGATTGCAGGGAGCCGATGCTGGCAGGGACCGGGCTGCGTCTGGTCGAGCAGTCCACGGATTAGGCCGTATGGATCATCTTTCTGGATTGTTTGGCGAAACAGTTAACATCTAAATGGCCGATCAATTACCATTGCAGCTGCTTGGACGCCTCGAACTCTAGATGCCGGTCGTGGAACGTCTTGAACACGAGAGACGCCGAGTTCGCGTCCCGGGTCGTCTTATGCCACCAGGCCGCGACCTTCGCTCGTAGCCAAGACCTGTAGAAGCCTCGGTGCCAGATCTTCAAGGTCGGTTCGTCCCACACGTAGGCGACGTACTTCGGTCGGGTTATCGTTGCCATCGGCCCATTTCCTCTCTGAACCTTCCGATCTGCCTGCGGGTCGTTTGTTCGTAGAAGTCGACGACGACCCACAGGAACGCGACCAGGAGGGCGAAGTTGCTGAAGATGGCGGTCATGCTGTCTCCAAACCGTCAACCCAAGCGGTGACGTCTTTGACGACCCGTTTGACAAGTTTTCGGCACCGTTTCGGGTCCGATGTGTCGCCACAAGCGGCGAGCGCGTCAGCGGGCGTGTTGCGCCCGCATCCGCAATGCACGATGATGCCTTCTTCTGGCCCGTGCCATACGGCAATTACTGTTCGGCCTTCGGGGGTTGGCCCGACTGCCGCCCAGACGATGCCGCTGACACTGTCGAGGTTACAACCTGCGAATTTGGCGCGGTACAGGGTAGCTCTGCGCAGGTCGGCGCGGTACAGGTTGGCGCCGCGCAGGTCGGCGTCGCGCAGGTCGGCGCCGTGCAGGTCGGCGTCGCGCAGGTCGGCGCCGTGCAGGTCGGCGTCGTGCAGGTTGGCTCTGCGCAGGTTGGCGCCGCGCAGGTTGGCGCCGCGCAGGTTGGCTCTGCGCAGGTCGGCGCCGTACAGGTCGACGCCGTGCAGGTCGACGCCGTGCAGGTTGGCTCTGCGCAGGTTGGCGCCGCGCAGGTCGGCGTCGCGCAGGTCGGCGCGCTCCCCTCCGGGTTCACCGTTGCGCCACTTCTGATGAGCGGCGAGGATGCCTGCGAGTTCGGTTTGGTCTATGGTGGGCATATCGGAACTACCTTCCGGTCATGGCCCCGCACCCCTTCCACGGTGGCGGGGCCGTTTGCTTTTTCGATCTGGGTGGACCATAGCACACGTTGCATAGCTCGGATCATCCGAACAACTTCGAGCGACGGCCGAGTTGGGTCACCGGTGGGTCTTCGGGGGCACTGGTGTCGACGTT
>CALKPY010000006.1 GCA_937991435.1 uncultured Acidimicrobiales bacterium | reverse complement strand
TGTCGGCAACCTTGCCAGCAGTCTTTTCGTCTTGAGCGACGACGAATTCGTCGCCCGCACGAGGCACATCGGACAAACCGAGCACCTGAACGGGCATTGACGGGCCAGCGACCTTGACGCGTTCGCCTTTGTCGTTGATCAACGCACGGACACGACCCCAGGTTCCGCCAGCCACGAGTGGCTCGCCAACCTTCAGTTCGCCCTGTTGCACGAGAATCGTGGCGACTGGGCCACGCCCGGTCTCGACCTTGGCCTCGAGCACTACGCCCGCGGCACGGCCAGTTGGGGCTGCAGTCAGTTCTTCGACTTCAGCAATCAACGTGATTGCGTCGAGCAAGCCGTCAATATTGTCGTTCTTCAACGCCGAGATCTTGACCATGACGGTATCGCCAGACCATTCCTCAGGCTGAAGTCCGTACTCGGCCAGCTGTTGCATGACCCGCTCGGGGTTCGCCCCTTCGCGGTCCATCTTGTTGACGGCAACAATGATGGGTACTTCAGCGGCCTTGGCGTGGTTAATCGCCTCGACCGTCTGAGGCATAACGCCGTCATCAGCAGCGACGACAAGCACGACGATGTCGGTCGCGTCGGCACCTCGGGCACGAATAGCGGTGAACGCCTCGTGACCGGGTGTGTCGATAAACGTGAGCGGAGCGCCCTCGTGCTCGACCATGTACGCACCGATGTGCTGCGTGATGCCGCCTGCCTCACGGCCAGCGACGTCTGAGTTGCGAATCGTGTCGAGAAGCTTGGTCTTGCCGTGATCGACGTGACCCATGATCGTGATGACTGGGGGTCGCGTGACTGCATCGCGATCGTCGAGGCCTTCGACCTCGAGAATCTCGCGCATTTCTTCTTCGCGCTCTTCGCCTGCGTCGACGAGGCGGACCTCGACCTTGAGACTTTCGGCAAATCCAGAGACCTGATCATCGGTCATTGGCTGGGTTGCCATGACCATTTCACCGTTGAGCAACAACCAACGCACAACGTCAGCGGCAGTTCGGTTCAGCTTTGGGCCTACATCTTGGGCGCTGCCGTTGCGCTCGATAACGACGGGGCCCTCGGGCACCGGAGCGTTTTCAGGCGTGTACGTGGGTACGTCGACCGGGCGCAGCTCTTCGAGCGAACGACGGCGACGACGGCTTTTGCGACGGCGTGGGGGGCGTTGACCGCCACGAGGGCCACCTCGGCCTGGAGGACCGCTTCTGCCTGGAGGAGCGCCACCACCAGGGCGAGGTCCGCTTGGCGCACCACCTGGGCGAGCACCGAAACCACCTGGACGACGGGGACCGCCACCTGGACGGTCGGGTGCCGGTCCACGGCCGCCGCGGCCAGGAGGCGGCGGAATGGGCTTGCCCGATGCGCTCTTCGGTGGGCCGGGAGGTGGCGGAATCGGTTTGCCAGACGCGCTCAACGGCACAGCGTCAGGCGACGGGCGCTTTGGCACCTCGGGACCGTCGGCCTTGGGCCGCTCAGGGGCCGCCGGTTTTGGAGGCGCAGTCCGTTCGGCACGAGCCGGGGGTGCTCCATCGGGAGGGCGCGGCGCAGCTGCAGGCGCAGCTTCTTCAGGCCGCGGCCGAGTCGGGCCACTGGAACCGCTTGAGGTCACGACCCGCTTTGGTCGAGCCGGAGGCGGACCTGCCGGGACCGGCGCCGATGGAGCCGCTGGCGGCGCAGCTGCAGCAGCAGCCGCTGGCGGCGCTACCGGGGGAGCTACAGGCGTTGCAGGTGCAGGTGCCGCAGGTGCAGGCGTCGCGACAGGAGCGGGTGCAACTGGTGGAGCAGACGCCGGCGGAGCCGGTGGCCTCGGACGGGCTTGCGGCGGGCGCGACGCGGGAGCAGATCCCGGCGGAGGCGGGGTGCGCCGCGGCGGCGGCTTCTTGGTCGAAACAACCGACGCCGGAGCTTCTTCGGCTTTAGCCGGCTCTGGTTCGTCGACGATTGGTTCGCGGCGCAGACCTTCTCGGTCTGCTTTACGCCGAGCGCGGTCGGCATGGGCTTCCTCCATAGAGGAAGAAGCTGTCTTTACACCGATTCCGAGCGAGGAGCACAGATCGAGTGTTTCTGAGTTGGTGAGACCGAGTTCGCGGGCGAGCTCGTGTACTCGTACCTTCTTTTGCGCCAAGTCGGCGATCGTTCCTTCGTGTTCGGACGTGTTGGGCAGACGCGACAACCCAGAGGGATGGCGCCTGCGCCGACTGGGTGATTGCGAGCCCATGACCAGAGGTCATGGGGACCGCTCACTCAGCCAACCCAGGAGCGTAGCAGCGAAGACATCATCGGCGTGCCTCGATCGTAATGACCGACTAATCGCTCGCTTTCGCCGGGCAAGTTCAATGCACTCGATCGATGGGCAAAGCCACGCCCCACGACCTATTCCAGCACCATCGACAACAATCTCATCGAGCGCGTCAAGCCGAACTCGTACCAATTCACTTTGTTCGGCACATCGGCGACAACCGACGCAAGTGCGCTCAGGCAGAACGGAGGGTCACTCTTCTTCGTCGCTCGACGTGGCGCCGGTTACGACCTTTTCCCAGTCAGAAGATGAGATCGCGTCGCCGCCGCCAGCGGGCTGCCAAAGCTGCTCGCCGGTCTCGTCATCGGTGATCCACTCGCCGTCGGCCCAGTCGATTTCGGCATAAGCCTTTTCTTCGGCGTGTTCGGTTTCGCTCTTGATATCGACACGCCACCCGGTTAGCCGTGCAGCCAATCGGGCATTTTGTCCTTCTTTGCCAATCGCGAGGGACAGCTGGTAATCAGGAACGATCACGGTTGCGGTGCCAGTATCAGGATCGAGCAGTACTTCTTTGACCTTCGCTGGCGAAAGGGCCTTGATGACGAAGTCTTGGGTCTGTTCGCTGAAGGGCACGATGTCGATCTTTTCGCCCTTCATCTCGTTGACGATCATGCGCACGCGGCTTCCTCGAGCGCCTACGCAAGCACCGACCGGATCAACGTTGTCATCATTGGACCGCACCGCGATCTTGGTGCGATGCCCTGGCTCGCGGGCGCAGGCCATGATTTCGACGATGCCGTCAGCAATCTCAGGCACTTCGAGCTCGAACAGGCGCTTGATCAGGCCAGGGTGTGTGCGACTGACAACGATCTGCGGACCCTTGGGGGTCTTACGCACTTCAACGATGTAGGCCTTGAGCCGAGTGTTTGGTTCCGGCCGTTCGTGCGGGACCTGTTCTGCCTGCGGAAGCAGGGCCTCGACGCGACCGAGGTCAAGCAGCGTGTACCGCGAATCTGTCTGCTGAATGATGCCGGTAACAATGTCACCTTCGCGGCCCGCGTATTCCTCGTACTTGAGCTCACGTTCTGCTTCGCGAATGCGCTGTGACATCACCTGGCGGGTGGTTTGGGCCGCAATACGGCCGAAGTCGTCGGGCGTGACTTCGAACTCATCACCGAACGGTTCGCCGTACTCATCGAGTTCCTGAGCGAACACCCGGAACTCCATGCTGTCAGGGTCGATCGTGACCCAGGAGTACTCCCATGCGTCGGGGCGACGCTTGTATGCCGATTCGAGAGCGTCGGCGAGTGCAGCAAAGAGGGTGTCAACTGAGAGACCGCGCTCGCTGGCGACGGCCTGCAGTGCCTCCATCATGTCGCTGTTCACGTCATCAACCTTTCGTCGTGGCGGGACTCGTTGTCCCCGATTGCTTCTTCTTCTTTTGCGATCCCGGTTTAGGGGTAGGACCCCAGTCGAAAACCGTCTTCGCTTTGGAAATCTGGGTGTAGCTCACAGCGTGCGTTTCATCGTCGGATTGCACGGTGACGCCTTGGTCGTCGGCGCTCAGCAGCTCGCCTCGCACTCGGCGAATCGACTGTTCGTTCGGTGCCAGTTTGAGGAGCACCTGCTCGCCTATTGAGCGCATGTAGTGCTTGGGTGTTCGCAACGTGCGCTCGACACCCGGGGTCGAGACCTCGAGGGTGTAATGGCCCGATATCGGATCGGCCTCATCGAGGTCGACTGAAATCATGCGCGTGGCCTTGGTCAAACGGCCAGAGGTGAGCCCTTCGGGGTGATCGAGCGTGATCCGCAGTCGGCCACCGCCGTATACAAGATCAACGAGTTCGAGTTCGAGTTCGGCAACGACTGGTTCGACCACCGCTCGAATGCGATCTTCGATTCCCATGTCACCTCCGATACAACAAAGAGCGTGGGTTGAAACCCACGCTCCGAATATTCGATCCTCGAATTCTCAGTGCTGCACGGCAGTCTAACCGGCCCACGAGTCAGTGACGGCGAATCAACTCGATGCGAGCTTCGCTGTCGTTTGCGTCTTCGCCCTGAGTCTCAAGAAGGAGCTTCCGGTCGCGCTCAGCCTCGCGAGCCGCCTTGACCGTGTCAGCGCGGGCTAGCGCTGCTTCGACCCCGTGTTCGTGCATGTATTCAGCCCACTCGACCAGCGCATCAACCATCTCGTCTTCGGGAACGACCGCAACGTTTTGGCCTCGAACGAACAGGTGCCCGCGTTTGTTGCCGGCAGCGATGCCGAGGTCTGCGTCTCGTGCTTCCCCCGGACCGTTTACGACACAGCCCATGACGGCGACCTGCAATGGAATCTCACGCTCACCAAACGCTTCGAGCGCCTTGTTTGCAACGTCGTACACGTCGATCTCGGCTCGGCCGCACGATGGACAGGCGATCAGGTCTACGTTCTTACGTTCGCGCAGGCCCATTGACTCAAGAAGGGCTCGTCCGGCCCGTGCTTCTTGCACCGGGTCAGCCGTGAGCGAATAGCGAATGGTGTCGCCGATGCCTTCGGCCAGCAGCGTGGCAATACCGGCGGTCGACTTGATCAGACCATTGGGAGGTGGACCCGCCTCGGTCACCCCCAAGTGCAACGGGTGGTCGGTGACTTCAGAAAGCTGACGGTACGCGTCGATCATCAACGGCACGCTCGATGCCTTGACGGAGATCTTGATCAAGTCGAACCCGACATCATCGAAGTAGGCCATTTCCTGCTGAGCAGACTCGACCATGGCCTCTGCGGTGACAGTGCCTCCGTACTTGGCATACAAGTCGGGATGCAGCGAACCTCCGTTGACGCCAATCCGAATCGGCACACCCCGTTCGCCGCACGCTTCGGCCACTGCTCGGATGTGCTCCGGCTTACGAATATTGCCAGGGTTCAAGCGAAGGCAGTCGACACCAGCGTCGAGCGCCGCCAACGCCATCTTGTACTGGTGGTGGATATCTGCAACGATCGGCACGGGAGATCGAGGCACGATCTGCGCCAGTCCTTCTGCGGCTTCGATGTCGTTGCACGTGCACCGCACGATGTCAGCTCCAGCAGCCGCTAACGCATAGATCTGCTGCAGCGTGCCATCGACATCAGATGTCTTGGTCGTCGTCATCGACTGAATCGAGACGGGCGCTCCCCCGCCGACGGCCACGTTACCGACCTGGATCTGGCGCGTGGTCTTGCGTATCGCGACCGGTGTGATTTCCATAGCTACTCCTGTTGCTGGAGCTAGACCGGAGGCCAAGCAAAGATGTCAAGCGCGATCGACCACACGCCAACAACCATCAGCACAAGGATCACCGCCCACGTCAACGGCACGAGCTTTTCTGCATCGACACGGTGCGGCCGCCGAGTCACGAATTCGCGCCCCCGCTCGTACGTGGCGATCAAGGCGTGTCCGCCGTCAAGAGGAAGCAGCGGTGCGAGGTTCAAAATACCAATGGCAATGTTGACGAGCACGAAGATGAAAATGCGCTGCTCGGCCGACTCGGCATCGACCCATACTCGCCCTGCGCCGATGGCTGAGACGGGTCGCCCGCCGCCACCACCGCTGCCTTCGACCGCCGCTGAATTCCCGGCACTGGTGGCCACTTGATCAGTGGATTGATCGGTGAACAACCCAGCCCAGGTTCTCGGATTAAAGACCGCCAAGCTTTCCTTCGCAATTACACCGAAACTCTCTGCGCTACGACCGAGCGACGTCACGATGCCGTCACGTGGCGCCTGCGCGAGACCGGGACCAATCCCGAGGAAACCGCGAACCGGTTCGTCGGCGAGTACGACATCGCCGGTCAAGGTCGTGGCCTCGCCCCGACGCTCGACTTCGACTTGCACTTCGGTGCCGTCAGCGGCAAACAGGGCAGCGGCGAGGTCCGGGCGATCACGAATTGGCTGGCTATCAATAGCCGTGAGGAGATCGCCGGTTGCGAAACCAAAGGTCGCCGCGTTGCTGCCCGGCTGCACAGATCCGACCTGCCACGGCTCAGAGCCAACCGGTGACAGCAGCGTCAGACCAAACGCATCGTTAACCACGTCGCCAGAATTCACACCGAGTTCGCCGCTCAGCGCAACGCGCTGACCGTTGCGGTCAACCACGATGTCGGCAGTTCGCGCTGCCAGTGGGCCAACAGCTGCGGCCAAATCGTCAAAGCTGGCAATCGGCGCACCGTTGATCTCAACGATGTCGTCACCGGGTTGCAGGCCCATACGTTCTGCTGCAGTACCCGCTACGACCTGGTCGACAACCCAGTCATCGGGCTCGGGGTCGGTCGTGCCGTAGGAGCCCACAATGTTGAACATCAGAAACAGCCCGATGAACGCCATCAAGAAATGCATGGCCGAACCGGCGGTGATGACCCACATGCGCTTCGGATAGCTCTTGGCCCTATAGGTGCGGTGTTCCTCGGACGGATGCACGTCTTCGATGCTGTTCAGCCCAGCGATACGAACGTAGGCGCCGGCCCAGATCGCCTTGATGCCATATTCGGTCTCGCCTTTGCGAAACGACCAGATGCGAGGCCCAAAGCCGAGGAAGAACTCGGTGACCTTCATTCCCGACGCGCGAGCGGTCAGATAATGCCCGAGTTCGTGCATGAACAACATGAGGGCAAGCAGGCCGACCGCCGCGACGACCCACCAAGACACAAGCAGGCCGAGGGCGATTACCGCAGCGACAAAAAGCACCAGGTTGATTAGGCCGGGGTCGCCGTCGTGGGGATCGACGGGGCGATCTTCAAATGCAGGCGTCGAATACGCGCCACCCGAGGAGTCAGGCAAGTTGGTTGGAACCTCGTCAATCGTGGTCATAGCTCGCCGCAGCAATCAGGTTGCAACATATTCAGACGCGTGAGCGCGAGCCCAAGCGTCGGCGGCCAATATGGCATCGAGATCGGGGTCACGTTCACCATTGTGCTTTGCCAAGACCGCTTCTACGGCGCGGGCAATATCGAGCCACCCGATTACGCCATGAAGAAAGGCGTCAACAGCGACTTCGTTGGCAGCGCTAAGCACAGCTGGAGCCGTACCGCCGAGACGACCGGCGTGGTACGCAAGGTCAAGGCACGGAAACGCCTCGCGGTCTGGAAGCTCGAAATCGAGCCGGGACAGCGTTGACCAGTCGATGCCGCCATACGCGTGCTCGTGACGATCATCGAAGTCGAGTGCATAGGCGATGCAAAGCCGCATGTCGGGCATTGACAATTGGGCCAGCGTGGCCCCATCGGTGTACTCAACCATCGAATGAACAACCGACTGCGGGTGCACGACCACATCGATGCGATCAAAGCCGACGCCGAACAGTTCGTTGGCTTCGATGACCTCGAGGCCCTTGTTCATGAGCGTGCTTGAATCAACCGTGATCTTTGGACCCATCGACCAGGTCGGATGATTCAGAGCGCCTTCGACAGTGACTTCGCGTAGCTGCGCTGAGGAACGCCCCCTAAATGGGCCGCCGCTCGCGATCACGATGAGTTTGCGGACCTGATCCATGCGGTCGCCATCGAAGCTTTCGTTGGCTCGAAGGCATTGATGTAACGCGCAGTGTTCGCTATCGACCGGCACGATTTCGGCTCCAGGCGTCTGGCGCACGCGGCGCACGACCGGTCCGGCAGCGATCAAGGATTCCTTGTTCGCGAGGCCAAGCCGCTTACCAGCCTTCAACGTCTCGATTGTGGTGTCGAGGCCGGCGAAACCAACGATCCCGTTGATGACCACATCTGCGTCGACGATGCAATCGTTCAGCGCGGAAGCTCCGGCTCCAGCGCCCGAAGCCAACGCAACTGGAAGAGCGTCGCGTAACGCGTCGAGCTGGGTCGGATCTGCAAGCGCCGTACTCGAAACTTCGAACTCAACCGCCTGCGCCGCGACGACCGCCGCGGCGGAGCCTGCGCCCAGGCCAACGACCCGGTAGGCCGGGTCATCGCCTCGGGCTGCCGCCTGGTTGTTGGCGTGGCGCACGATGTCGAGCGCCTGCGTTCCAATCGAACCCGTAGATCCGAGTATTGCGACGTCGACAGTCACCGTTTGCGGTTCAGTAGGCGAATGACGTTGCGGAAGTTGCTTCGAGAATACCTATCGATAGACCAGCGCACCATGTCGCTGGCATGACGAAGAGTAAGCCGTCGAATCGGTCAAGGATTCCGCCGTGCCCTGGCAGCATGGTTCCCATATCTTTGACACCCAGGTCACGCTTGATCATCGACTCTGAAAGGTCACCAAGGGTTGCCGCTACGGCCGCGACGACGGCAACGATTATGGCGTCACCAAACCCGCCGGGGCTATCGCCCCACGGGGCGATGCCGACGCCGCCGATGACGACAGCGGTGACCAGCACACAGATTGCCGCACCGCCAACCAGCCCTTCGAGCGTCTTGTTAGGGCTGTGGGTCGAAAGCGGGGTGCGCCCCATCGAGCGGCCGACAACGTAGGCCCCGATGTCGTAGGCAACTGTTGCCAGAATCGCTGCGAACAATAGGCCGGTGCCTTTTGACACGAACTCGATGCCGTTCGTGTCTGGGTTCACAGCAATGGAATCGCTCGACAGCAGCAGTCCGGCAAACGAACCGAGAATGCCGATATATCCAATGCCGAACAAGGTGATGCCAAGATTCGGCACCGGACGGTCGGTTGACACCGGAATGAGAAACCACAGCAGCGAAACCACGACCGCGAGGAACAACACGACCGGATACGCGGCGACGTTCTTCCAATACGCACCGGTGGTGAGCCCAATAGTGGCTACCAGGCCGATCAGCGAGGCAGGCTGATAGCCGACTTTGCGCATGGCGTTGTAGAACTCGAGCGTGGCGAGTCCGAGGATTACGCACGCGACGATAAGGCCGGGGACTTCGCCAAGCCAGAGAGCTGCGAGCGCAATACCTGCAAGGCCAAGCCCCGTGATTGTGGCCATCGCCATGTCACGGTCAGAGCCCTTTTTGGGTGCTGTTCCTGATGCGGGGGCCACAGGACCGGTCGCCTGCGGCGCTCCTCGAGCCGGAGGTGTTGATGCCACCGAGGGCGCAGGAGGGGCCGATACCGCAGCAGCGGCCGGTATGGCAGGTTCTGCGCCGCTCACGTGATCGTCGAGACCGAAAAAGACCTCATCGGCGGGAGGTGCCCCTGGAACTTCGACCTCTGGTGTTGAATCGAGCAACCGAATGTCATCGAGTTCGTTGTAGTCACTCGCGCCGTCTCGCCAGCGCGGGCCGCCCGATCCTTGCTCATCTACTTGACCGGTACCCGGCTCGGTCCAGTGCGGAAGCTCAAGCTCCTCGTCGCCGAACAACGGGCCGTCGTCGGCGAACCAGCTTTCGGGTCCTCGGATGGGGCCACCGGGCGGATCTTGGTCACTCATGACAGGCTCCAAGGGCATCTGGCTGCTGTGGTGGGGTTAGACCTCAAGGAGTTCTTCTTCCTTAGAAGTCAGGGCCGCGTCGATCACAGCCTCGTTCGTCTGGGTCAGCTCTTCAACTTTTTTCTCGGCGCGCTCGATCGTGTCCTCAGGCGCGTCGCCATCTTTTCTCATCTTGTCGAGATCCGTGCGAGCGCTGCGACGGGTGTTGCGAATCGCTATACGGCCGTCTTCGGCCATGCCGCGCACCAGCTTGACAAGCTGCTTGCGTCGTTCTTCTGTCAGGGCAGGAAACGCCAAGCGAATGACAACGCCATCGGTCGAAGGCGACAGGCCCAGATCACTTTCGCGAATTGTCTTTTCGATAGCCTCGACCGACGACTTGTCAAATGGCGTGATCACTAGCATGCGCGCCTCGGGTACCCCGAACGACGCGAGCTGTTGCATCGGTACTGCAGATCCGTAGTACTCGACCTGCATCTTGTCGACCAGCGCAGGTGTTGCTCGGCCGGTACGCACTCCGCTGAACTCGCGTTTAACGTGCGCAACGGCGCCTTCCATGCTTTCGGCCGTCTCTTCGAGGACGAGCCCAATCAGTTCATCGCTCATGGTGAGGTTCTTTCATTGGTGCAAACTCGCAGCAGCCCAGAGTACAGATGCGCGACGGTCTCGGGGGGCACCCCCACCCGCGACTCAGTTGCGAGCGACCTATTTCAGGCTGGTTGGTCGGTAACGACAGTGCCCACGCGTTCGCCGCTGAGGATCTTTTCAACGTTGCCTTCAGCCATGAGATCGAACAACACGATCGGGAGATCGTTGTCCATGCACAGGGTGGTGGCAGTGGCGTCCATTGCTCGCAGATTCTTGCTCAACACGTCGAGATAGGTCACCGAGTCGAGTTTGGTCGCGGCACTGTCGATCTTGGGGTCGGCGGTATAGATGCCGTCGATACCCGAGTGCGTGCCCTTGAGCAGGACTTCGGCATCAATTTCGTTGGCACGAAGAGCGGCCGCGGTGTCGGTTGTGAAAAACGGGTTTCCGGTACCACCGGCGAAAATGACGACACGATCCTTTTCGAGGTGTCGAATCGCTCGCCGCCGAATGTACGGCTCAGCAATTTCAGACATTTCGATCGCGGTCTGAACACGCGTGGGAATTCCCAGCCGTTCCAGCATCTCTTGCAATGCAAGCCCATTGATGACCGTGGCCAGCATGCCCATGTAATCGGCTTGAGCACGATCCATGCCCGCCCCAGCGCCTTCGAGCCCTCGCCAGATGTTTCCGCCACCGACGACGACTGCCATCGAGATATCAAACCGAGAACGAGCTGACGCGATTGTCGCGGCTATTGATCGAACAATGTCGCCGTCGATGCCGTAGCCCTGGTCTCCGGCGAACGCTTCGCCGGAGACTTTGAGCAACACCCGATTCCATCGGGCGGGTTCGGTTCCGCTAGCGATGGAGTCGGGCATGTTCGACATCAGCCCTAGGCCCCGATGCGGGTCTGGATGAAGCGGGTAACCGTGCCAGGGGCGGCTGTTTCTTGGACCGTGACCTTGTCACCGTGCAGGCCCTGTTCGAGCAGCACGGTGTTCTTGAACCAAGCTGAGAGACGGCCCTCGACGATCTTGTCCCAAGCCGCCTCGGGCTTGCCCTCGGACTTGGTGATCTCAAGAAGCGCAGCCCGCTCCTTTTCCACGTCTTCGGCAACGACCTCGGACTTGTCGAGATAGATCGGCTGAGCAAACGCTATGTGCAGTGCGATCTGGTGCAAGGTGTCGTCGTCGACACCAGATCCTTCGACAACGACGCCGTTTACGCCGCGCCCGTCTTGGACGTGCAGATACGCGTCGATCGCGGAACCGTCGGCGGCTTCGATCACTTCGATCGTGCCAACCTCAATGTTTTCCTTTTTCGTCAGCTTGAGCTTCTCAATCGCGTCGTTGCATTCAGCCGCGGCATCTTTGCCCGCAAGCGCTGCGTCGGCGAGTTGCTGCGCAACAGCAACGAAGTCTTCGCTCTTCGCGGAGAAGTCTGTTTCGCTCTTCAGAAGCACGAGGGCGACGCGGCCGCCGTCCTGAGCGATCGCAACAGCACCTTCGGTGTTTTCGCGATCAGATCGTTTTGCTGCCTTGTTGAGGCCCCATTCACGAAGGAGTTGGGTGGCTGCCTCAGCGTCACCGCCAGCTTCGGTAAGTGCCTTTTTGGCATCCATCATTCCAGCGCCGGTGGCATCACGAAGCGCCTTGACGTCTTTGGCTCCGAAATCAGCCATCGGTGGGTTCTCCTTCTTCGGCCGCCGCAGCAGCGACAGGTTCTTCAGTGGTTGGTGCTTCTGGCGCATCGACTACAGCTTCAGCCGCTGGCGCCGCTTCGGCGGGTGCAGCCACTTCGGCAGGTGCGGCTACTTCGGTCGCCTCTGCGGCGACAGCATCTGCAGCTGCTTCGACGGGTGCAGCCTCGGGAACCGATACTTGTTGCAGGTTCTCCTGAACACGTGCTTCGCGAGCTGCGGCTGCTTCGGCTGCTGCGACCTGGGCAAGTGCCTGCTCGCGTGCGACACGAGCTTCGTCTTCGGCAGAACGAGCTGCAGGTGGAGCGTCGGCGAGCGGAGCGCGACGGCTTGCGATGAAACGGCCCTCGATTACGGCGTCACTCATAATGCGGGTCATGACTTCGCCGGAACGGATGGCGTCATCGTTGCCAGGGATTACGTACTGGATCAGATCCGGATCGCAGTTGGTGTCGACCACGGCGATGATTGGAATGCCGAGCTTGTTGGCTTCGGTTACCGCGATGTGTTCCTTGCGAGTATCGAGCACGAAGATGGCGTCAGGCTGCCGCTTCATGCCCCGAATACCGCCGAGGTTCTTCTGCAACTTGACAAGCTCGCGGGACTTCAGCAGAGCTTCCTTTTTCGGCATCGCTTCGAAGTCGCCGTTGCGCTGCATGCGCTCGTAGTCGAGCATCTTGTTGACACGTTTTGAGATCGTCTCGAAGTTTGTCAGCATGCCGCCGAGCCAACGCTGATTGACGTGAGGCATGTTGCATCGTTCGGCGTAGCTCTGAATGCTGTCCTGAGCCTGCTTTTTGGTACCGACGAAAAGCAATGTTCCGCCGCCCGCAACCGTGTCACGCACAAAGCTGTAGGACTCTTCGATCGAACCGAGCGTTTGACGCAAGTCGATGATGTGAATGCCAGAACGTTCACCGTGGATGAATCGCTTCATCTTCGGGTTCCAGCGGCGGGTCTGATGACCGAAATGCACGCCAGCGTCGAGCAGTTGCTTCATGGACACGACAGCAGCCATGTTTCCTCCTCGTGGTTCTCGGCACTTCGTCAGCTCCTGACAAGCAGGAGACCACGATCGACGAAGCCGTTCAGTAAATCAGGAGCCGGTTGCCCCTGAAGGTTCGGCGGTAGACGATAGCGAGTCGAAGTCGCGATTGGGTCGCGGAATTGGATCACGATGGCCCGCGGGTCAGAAGCGGCCGTTCTACCGGTTCGCTCGCGTCGAGCAGAATCTGCGGGTCGACGTAGTGGGCTCCTGACCGAGCACCGAAATGCAAGTTGGGACCAGCGACCGCGATCTGCTCCCCTGACTCGACCGAGTCGTATTCTTCGACCAGCAGCTCGCTCAGATACGAATAGGTCGTCTCGATTCCGTCAAGATGACGAATCACCACGAAGTAGGTGTACGCGATTGGGCCAGCAAAGATCACCGAACCGCCAGCGGCCGCAAAGACCGGCGTATCGGCCGGGTTGCCGTATTCGAGGCCACGGTTGCCAGCGCCGTAGGGCGTAGACGGTGGCCGGAAGTCGTCAATCACCGGATCGCTTACCGGCGGGGTGTACAGCACGAGCGTACGGAACACCTGTGAGGCCGACGCCGACGGCATCGGCGCTAGTGGCGCCAACGTGACCGGTCCGACAGGGAACGAGACCAGCCCTTGCGGCAGAACCGACAGAGCGACAGCCACGGTGACCAGGACCGCTGTCTTGCACCGGCTGACGAGCGACGTCATCGCACTCGCTCCACGGTCGCGCCAATTCGTCGAATTGCACCGACGCTGAGTAGCCGCTCGAGCTCGATCGAGAATTCACCCACCGAGCGGCCAGTCTGCGCGACCAGCAGATCAATAGATGTTGGGGTGAAATCGACTTCTGTGAGCAGCCACGAGTCGACAGCCTGAGCCGCCGATTTTCCTTTGACTTCAGACGACCGGTTCGATCTTTTCAGCCCAAGAGTCTCGATGAGATCATCGGCACAAAGCGCGACTTCGGCGCCGTCTGCAATAAGTCGGTTGGTTCCGCTCGAGGCGGTCGACGTGATCGGTCCCGGCACTGCGAACACCCGTCGATTGCGGTTCGCAGCTTCGTCGACGGTGTACATCGACCCGCCGCGCTCGGCCGATTCCACGACGACAACCGCGTCTGAGAGCCCTGCAATCGTTCGATTTCGCGCGGGAAACCGCCAGGGAAGCGCCCGCGCTCGCAGTGGCCATTCGCTGACAAGCGCCCCTGACCTGGACACCGACTCATAGAGCGCCCGGTTACTGCGGGGATAGACGATGTCGACGCCACCTGCGACAACTGCGGTAGCGCTACCACCAACCGCGAGCACCGCAGCGTGAGCCGTAGCGTCGATGCCGTGAGCCAACCCAGACACGATCGTGGCTCCTGCTGACCCCAGCGCCGCGGCGAGCTCCCGAGCGACGTTGCGCCCATAGGCAGTGCACCGGCGAGTGCCGACAATGGCCACGCTGCGAGAAGGGTCGAGCGTGGCAGTTCCTAGGCAGTACAGAAGTACGGGAGGCTCGGGGTCATCGATCAGCCGAGTCGGGTATGAAGGCGAACCGTGCCAGTGGATCGTGACACCCGCGTGCCTTTGCGATTCGAGCATCGACGACGGATCGATGCCTTGGGCCCATCGCTGCCAGCGGGTCCCCGTGTCGGTGATACCTGGTGCCAGCGGTGACGTACCTGAAACGATGGCGTTCCAGGCTGCGATGGGGTCGCCGAGCCCCAGGAGTTGCCAAAATCGACGTGGAGTCAGATTGGGCAGACCAGACAGTGCCACGACCGATGCCAGGCTGACATCGCATTCGATGGGCACCGGGCAAACGAGCTCATTCATGGTTCGCCCCCATCGAATCGAAAAGCACTGGAGTGCTCCGAAGCTGTATCGCCAGCGCCATCGCCGAGGCCTCGATCGCTGTGGTGCCATTCAAGTCAGCGATTGTTCGAGCGACCAGACGGGTGCGGACCATGCCACGGGCCGAAAGCCGATTGGAACGCAACGCGTCGCGCAGCAACTGTTCTGCTTCGCCACTCAACGAAGCGAACTCGTCAAGTACCTCGGTCGGTAGCTGCGAGTTCGATACGAATCCGCGCTCCGCGGCTCGGTCGCGGGCCGACAGAACCCGAGCTCGAACAGCCGCAGTTGGTTCGCCACGAGGAGCGTCGAGCAAATGGTGCACGTCGGGCCGCGACATATGTACTCGCAGGTCGATGCGATCAAGCAACGGCCCCGAGAGGCGTCGCATATAGCGATGACGCGCCGCATCGGTGCATCGGCAGGGCTCGACCGACCCAAGAAACCCGCATGGACACGGGTTCATCGCCGCCACAAGGTTGAAATCGGCGGGGAAGACAACAGTGCCGCGAGCACGACTGACCCGGATCTGGCCGTCTTCGAGCGGTTGACGCAACGCATCAAGCGCGCTCGGCGAGAACTCTCCGAGCTCATCGAGAAACAACACGCCGCCATGGGCGCAACTGATTTCGCCGGGACGCACCCGTCCGCTACCACCCCCGATCAACGCTGCCATCGAGGCCGAATGGTGCGGCGCCCGGTATGGCGGGGTGCGCATGAGCTCGGCAGGTGGAATTGGTAGCCCTGCGACTGAGTGCACTCGCGTTGTCTGTAAGGCCACCTCGTCACTCAGGTCTGGCATGAGTCCGGGCAGTCTGCGGGCGAGCATTGATTTGCCGGCTCCCGGCGGACCAATAAGGAGCAGATTGTGGCCGCCAGCCGCAGCGATTTCCAATGCGGTCCGGGCGAACAGGTGCCCTGATACATCAGCTAAGTCGCAACTTTTCGCCGGCACTGGCACGGTGTCCACCTCGGGCGGTTCGGGCCATGGACATTGGCCGAGCAGGCAATGAACCAGCTCACCAAGCGTTGCGGGTGCGCGCACCGTAATGCCCTCATGAAACGCCGCTTCGTGGGCCGACGCCGGTGCAACAACAACCTGCGGGGCAGCTACGGCAGCGACACACGACAATGTGCCGGGCACATTGCGCAAACTGCCGTCGAGGCCGAGTTCGGCCACAAATCCGAGCTGGTCCAGATCGACTCCGTCAAGTTGGCGATTCGCTGCAAGCACGCCAACAGCGATTGCCAGGTCGAGGCCTGAACCTTGCTTGGGCACTCCCGAGGGCGCGAGGTTGACGGTTATACGCGCCGAAGGCCAGGTCAATCCCGACGAAAGCACCGCGGCGCGCACCCGGTCGCGCGCTTCGCGACAGGAAGCATCGGGCAACCCGACCACATTGAAGGCGGGCAACCCGTTGCCCACATGGACCTCGACAACCACCTGTTGACCATCGATTCCCCGGACCGTTGCCGAGACCACCGAAGAAAGCACAAACGCCTCCCGCTCAATTGCACCACGGGGAAGCGCACTTCGAACCTAACCGACCCGTGTGACAGCTTCAAGGGCCGATCTGTCCTTGTCGCGGCGGCGATGTCACAACTCGACGGATGGCATCGCTCGGGATCAAGCCCGCATTCCCTAGGGTTGCGGCATCACATTCTCAGCAAGAGCGGAACACCATGGGTGAGAAATCAACCAGCGGCGAGACAGGTGCGGGCACCCCCCAGGACCCTCAGTCGACTGATGCCAACGCAAGTATCAAGAGTGCGTTTGACCGCGAGGCCGACGTTGAATCCTCGGTGACAGCAACCTCTGAAACAGATCAAGCAGCTCTTGTCGAAGCATTGTTCAGCGGCGCCCGCGAAACTCCCGATGTTGATGATTCGACGACTGCCGATGACGCGGTGACGCCTGAGGTCCACAACACCCCAGACGACACCGACGACGGTGCCAACAACAACGGGCCGGGTCACGACGAAGGCGGTACCGACAGTGACAGCGCTGGGTCCGAGGCAGCGACTAGCGACGACCAAGATGCACCGCAGGGATTCGCGGCTCTCGGCCTCAAGCGCGAGCTTCTCGCCGAGCTAACCAAGCTCGGGTACGAAGAGCCGACGCCGATTCAGCGTCAAGCCATCCCCGAACTCATCAACGGCATGGACATCATCGGCCAGGCGGCTACCGGCACGGGCAAGACGGCTGCGTTTGCGCTTCCGATTCTGAACTCGATCAATGCCGATACGCCCGCCCGACCAGTGGCCCTGATCGTTGTCCCTACGCGCGAGCTAGCGGTGCAAGTCAGCGAGGCGATCTTCAAGTACGGCCGCGGTTCTCGCGTCAAGGTCGTGCCGGTGTTCGGAGGACAGCCGATCCAGCGCCAACTCAAGGCACTCGACCGCGGCGTGCACGTCGTTATTGCCACCCCCGGTCGGGCGATCGACCACATCAAGCGTCGCTCGCTCGATCTTCGCAACATTCGAACCGTCGTGCTTGACGAAGCTGATGAGATGCTCGACATGGGCTTCACCGAAGACATCGAATCAATTCTCGATGCCACCCCCGAAGACCGTCAGACGGTGCTGTTCTCAGCCACGATGCCACCACGTATTGAGCGCATCGCCAAGAAGTACCTCCAAGATCCAATCACCGTCAAGATCGGCGCCCAGAAGTCTGACGGCGCCAGTCCCCTCGTTCGCCAAACCGTCTACATGGTCCTGCGTAGCCACAAGGCCAGCGCCCTCGGGCGCATCCTTGACATTGAATCTCCCACCGCTGCGATCGTGTTCTGTCGCACACGCACCGAGGTCGACGAGCTCACCGTCACGATGAACGGTCGCGGGTACCGCGCCGATGCGCTCCATGGCGGCATGGACCAGAAACAACGCGATCGGGTCATGGCCCGCCTTCGAGACGGAAGCGCAGAGCTGCTCGTCGCTACCGATGTTGCGGCTCGTGGCCTCGATGTTGACTCGCTTACTCATGTCATCAACTACGACGTACCGTCGGCGCCAGAGAGCTACGTACACCGCATTGGCCGCGTCGGGCGTGCTGGTCGCGAAGGTGTGGCCATCACAATTGCCGAACCCAAGCAACGTCGCCTACTCAAGAACATCGAGCGGCTCACCAAGCAGACCATCAAGGTCGAAAAGGTTCCGACCGTCGCCGACATGCGCACCCGCCAGATCGAGATGACCGTGGGTTCCGTCGCCGAGGCCATCGCAGCCGACGATCTCGAAGATTACGCCAAGGTCTTCGACACCTTGTCTGATGAGCACGAGCCGAGGGCCATTGCTCTCGCTGCGATCAAGCTTGTGCATAGCGCTCGCGGCGCCACGCTCGACGAACAAGAGATTCCCGACGCGTCGGGTTCCGGCCAGGGCAAGGGCGACAAGAAACGCAAAAACCGTGACGACCGCCAGAGTTTCAACAAGAGAGGCCGCGACAACCGAAGCGATGAGCGCGATGGTTCCAGCAAGCGCCGCGAGCGAAGCGGGCGCGGACACGGCGGAGACGGCGACACCGGTTACGTGTACGTAAGCGTTGGCAAAGGCTCTGGCGTGCGACCTGGCGACCTCGTGGGCGCAATCGCTAACGAGTCAGGGTTGACTGGTGCCGACATCGGCCCCATTCGAATCAGCGAACACTATGCCGTTGTCGGGGTGCCCGCGAACGAGGTCGAAACAGTCGTGTCGGCAATGCGCTCGACGTCGATACGCGGCAAACGAGCCAAGGTTCGCAAGTTCGAGGACTA